>JAYVNW010001179.1:0-7016 GCA_043758225.1 Candidatus Kuenenia sp.
GAAACGAAAACCCAGACCGCACCGAGCGGTTGTCGAACGCTTGATGGCCCCGGCCTGCGCCAGACGATACCTTCTGCCGGTACGCTGTGCAGACCAAGAATCTGCGCCATTTGAATGAGATCATTCAGCAGCAACCCAGGTGCCTGATATCGGGCGTCCGGATCATTCGCCATCATCTTGCGCATGATGGCCGCGATTTCTTCGGGGACACTACTGTTTAATGTGCGTGGATCGGGCGGTGACTTGCCCTGGTGATCGAGCAGTTTCTGCAGAGCCGTGCCTTCCGGATACGGAGGTCGTCCCGTCAGCATGTGGTACATTGTGCAGCCGAGTGAATAAATATCGCTGCGACCGTCGGCGTTCCGCGGATCGCGAGCCTGCTCTGGCGCGATGTAGTCAAATGTTCCAAGTGTTGTCCCGGCAACCGTGATGTCACCGATGGAATCTGTGGTATCGCGTCGCGCTAATCCAAGATCGACGACTTTCACACGCCCGGAATTTGTGAGCATGATATTGGAAGGTTTGATGTCACGATGCACGATCCCGGCAGCGGCCGTATGATTCAGTGCCAATGTCACCTGGATTGCATAGTTCACCGTTTCGGTTGGGCTCAGCTTGCCGTTTTCCACAATCACGTCCCGAATCGTGCGACCACTCGCGTATTCGTACGCAATGAAATACATCCCATCCTGGCTGCCCGCATAATAGACTCTCGCGATGTTATCGTGGTTCAATTGAGCACACGCGCGTGCTTCATTTCGGAACCGCGCGATCAGCGACGCATCCTGTGATGATGACGGATGCAGAATCTTCAGCGCGACGTCTCGAGCCAGTTCAAGGTCTGTCGCCTTAAAGACCGCGCCCATGCCTCCGGAACCGAGCCGTCCGGTGATTTGAAAATGAGCGAGGCGGATGCCGACTTCTTCGCCGTTATGGACGCCATTCGTCGGAAACAAGCGATTGCGAATTGCTTCGTTGGCCTGCGTCGTTGAAGCAGCTTCCGGCTTTAATTCTGCGCGAGGTTGTTCCGGCGAACTGATGACCGTGTTTTCATCGTCGGCAACGAGCGGGCGTTCCGACAGCGGCACGTGAGCCGTCGCCGTGAGCGGCTCCGATACTTCGTTTGCACTGATTTGTGTCATTGTCTCACGGAACAACGCCATAAGAAGCCGTGCCGCATCGCGCAGACAGCGCACAATGCCGACCCAGGACGACCTATAGTACTGCGAACTTCTCGTCGAGTCAAAGTCTGCCCGAACATGTGTTCAGTATCTACCCTGCGATTTAGAACCGCAAACCGTTAAGATCCGCACGATCGCTGCTGCGGCGCGAATTCATGTGGTCGATCTTAGGCAGGAAATATCGTCAGGATACGAAAATGCTAGGCGATTTGAAAAGTTCTCGTGTCATCATCGCCAAGGGATTTTTGTTTTTGCTCACGGGCTGCGCCGCCGCAGGATTGCTGCTGGTCGATCACCCGGATCTCCGAACCGGGTTGCTACTGCTCATCACGATCTGGAGTTTCTGTCGCTTTTACTACTTTGCGTTTTACGTGATTCAGCACTACGTTGATCCGACGTATCATTTTTCCAGTCTGACATCATTTGCGCGATATCTGTGGAGTCACCGTTCGGACAAGAACTGAAAGGACGTTCGATGAAGAACCTGGCTCCAAAGAATAGACGTCGTTCGGTGTTGTCTGGTCCCGGTGAGCGGCAGGGCGTGAGCCCTCCGAGCATGATTGTCGATTGCGAAATTGAACTGAAATCCGACCAAAACGCTCGGAGGGCTGACGCCCTGCCGCTCACCGCTTTGGTCGTTCTTGCAATTTGCTTGACAGTTTCATCGACCGCAGTCGCAGACGATGGCCTCGACAAGATTCGGCAGCGAGGCACACTTGTCTGGGGAGCCGATCAGGAAGGCGGTGGGCCGTTTGTTTATCCGAATCCAAAGGATCCGACGCAGCGCATTGGTTTCGAAGTTGAATTGGCGCAGCTGATTTCGGAACACATCGGCGTCAAAGAAGAGTTCTCGCAGGGGCAATGGGACAAATTGCCGGATTTATTGGATCGTGGCGACATCGATATCGTGCTCAATGGCTACGAATGGACAACCAATCGAGCTGAGCGATACGGTGTCTCGATACCCTATTACATTTATGAATTGCAATTACTCGGGCGGACGGCTGATGGCAGTCTTGCATCGTGGGACGATCTGCTGAAACCCCTCGATGGACGAAAACGCAAGGTCTCAGTTCTTGGTGGATCAGCCGCGCAGGATTATGTTGAACGCATCGGTGGCGACAACATTGAGATTGCGTTGTTTGAAGGTGCAACGGATGCCATGGAAGCCACCGAGCTTGCACTCAGTGGCATCGATGCGAACGTGCAGGATCTTCCAATCTGGGTCTTCTATGCGAAAGGCTTCTCGCAACTGCGCCCCCTTGGTCCGCCAGTGGGACGCGGCTATTACGTCGCGATGACACGCAAGTCGGACCGGGACTTACTGAAAGCGGTGAACGAGATTCTAGTGGCTGCATTGCAGGACGGTCGGTTGCGTCAGATCTTCGAGAAGTACGGTCTCTGGAACGAAACGCAAATGATGCGTGGCCTGGAAACAGACGCCACCGGAAGTTTTATCGGCGATTCTCCACCTGCGGCGGATGGTGCAGGCGAAGTTGTGGCGACGGAAAGTTACACCCCTTCCGGCGGATGGCATGTCATTCAACAGCGCGGTGGTTTGCTGGTGAGATCTGCGGGGATGACAGTTCTTCTGTCAATCACCGCGATGCCGATTGCCGTCTTCATTGGGCTGTTGATTGCACTCGCTCGACTGTACGGACCGTGGTACCTGGGCAAACCGGCGGCAGTCTATGTTGAAATCGTGCGAGGAACGCCGCTGGTGCTGCAGCTGTATCTGATCTACTTTCTGGTCCCGAAACTTCTGGACACGTTTTTTCCTGGGATGGAGCTGACAATCAACGCCTTCGCAGCGGCCGTGATGGGACTGGCGATCAACTATTCAGCATATGAAGCAGAAATTTATCGTGGCGGGATTCAGGCCGTTCCGCGCGGTCAAATGGAAGCGGCGATCTCGCTTGGTATGTCGCGCAGCCTGGCGTTGAGGCGTGTCATTATTCCGCAGGCAACTCGCCTTGTGCTGCCGCCAATGACCAACGACTTCATTGCGTTGTTTAAGGATACAGCCGTATGTTCCGTCATTACCGTCGTCGAACTGTCGAAGCAGTACTACATTCAGGCTCGCAGCGCCGGTGCCATTGTGGAGCTTGGACTGCTGACGGCATTGTTGTACCTGGCGATGAGCTATCCATTGTCCGTCCTGACGAACCGTCTGGAGAAAAATTTGAATCAGGAGCGGCGCGCATGATTGAACTCACCAATATCGTGAAACGCTATCAACAGCATGAAGTGCTCCGCGGTGTCAGCCTGACCGTTGGCGATGGCGAAGTCTGCGTGTTGCTGGGACCATCGGGCGGCGGCAAAAGTACGTTGCTGCGGACGATCAACGGTCTGGAGTCATTCGATTCCGGCTCGATTCGAATCAGTGACGTGCTGCTGAATGCCGCCGCCGGTCCGGAACGTGATGCTGCGTTGCTGCAAATTCGGAAGCGCGTCGGGATGGTATTTCAGCAGTTCAATTTGTTTCCTCATCGTTCGGTGCTGCAAAACATCACCGAAGCTCCGATCTTCGTATTAAAACAACCTCGCGATGTAGCCGTGCAGAACGCGCGACGAATTCTGGCGCGTGTTGGCATGGGCGACAAAGAGAACGCTCGTCCGGGATCATTATCTGGCGGCCAGCAACAGCGCGTTGCCATCGCGCGCACGCTGGCCATGAATCCCGAGGCTATTCTGTTCGACGAACCCACCAGTGCGCTTGATCCACGAACAACGGCAGAAGTCATCAGCGTGATGACGGATCTCGCAGCCAGCGGGCAACGCATGATTGTGGTGACTCATGCCATGTCGTTTGCTCGCACTGTCGCCCATCAGGTTCACATTCTGCATGCAGGCCGCATTGCGGAATCTGGTCCACCGGAACAGATCTTCGGCGATCCCAAAGAATCCATTACTCGTGAGTTCCTGTCCGATGCCGGCAACCATTAGGCGAGCGGCTGGGCGTCAGCCCTCCGTGTAAATTTGCCGTACGCGAATTTTATATTTTAAAGCACGCTTGAGTTTTTTGCGATTCCGTCCGCTAGACTACAAAGACATAAGATTTATGGGTGTCAGTGGAGCAGTCTCGTGCCGAGGAAAATTCGCGAACTTATTGCAGACCTAACGTCGGCGGGATTTGAAAATCGCGGCGGAAACGGAAGCCACCGCAACTTCGTGCATCAAAATGTATTAAAGCCGATTACAATCTCCGGCAATCCTGGTGATGATGCTAGGGTATATCAGGAACGAGCGGTGAAGTCCGCGATCAGGGAGTCACAGTCATGAATCTTTCAGCACGATACGTCAAACTGGTTGAGTGGTCGGACGAGGACAACTGCTTTGTGGGCAGTTGCCCGGGACTGATCTATGGCGGATGTCATGGTGACAACGAACAGACCGTTTTCGCCGAATTGTGTCAAATCGTGGAAGAAGCAATCCACGTTTACGAACTGGAAGGTAAACCGCTGCCGCCTGCAACGTCAGGTTACGACTGGGCCAACACAATCACGAATGCTGCGGCGGCAAGTTGATCGCGGTTGACAACGGTGAACGGCGATGTTTCGCGCCATCCGAGACACTTTACTACGTGGAGGGCAGTAGCTGACGTGGAGTGCGTCACTGAGGTGCCGCACTCCATGTTTGCAGAATCTCGAACTTCGGTTTTCGCTTTGAGATCTTCTTGTGTTCGGAGAGTCGCCGGGAGCGGCTTCCACTTGGGAAATCCTCGTTCCGCCGCTCCGCCTTTATCCGTGAAATCCGCGCTATCCGTGGTAAAAACCCGAGCCGCATTTTTACCACGGATGTCGCGGATAACACGGATGAATCACAGGATGTACTTCCATAAGCGAACTCATACCGACGCATCAATCAGACCGCCCGAAGATCTGCTCATCCGACCCGCTCCATCGCGTCCCCCGTTCGAGCCACGGCTTTCTGAAGTATTGTCTCGAACGCGATGAAATCTTCATCCTTCGTATAGATCGGCATCCACGCGTTCGCCCAGTTCAGCACATGATAAACCCAGACGAGTGGAGCTGTTCGTTCTGGTCGTCCCATCCAGGACCAATGCCCAACTCACTCCCGAATCTCAGTGAACGGTTCGCTGAAAGTTACTGTTCTCCACGTTTTCGAAGGAACATCTGGAAGCCTGAGAGCTATTGGACTGCAAAATGCTTCAAGGTGGATGGCCAAAGGAATTCATATTCGCTGCCCGTGGACGGTCGAAACGCTGCCCTCAACTCCAACGGTTTCCCCCAATCATCTATTACTCGCTTTGCAAGCCTGAATGCCTCTCGCGGTTCATCGCTATGTATGAAGATGTTCGCTTCATTTTCACCAATATCGTGACCATCTACGAACGAGTGAAACTTTATCACTTTGTCCAGTGCTTCCTCGAGCCGCACCAGATCTTCAAATTGGTTTTCGTCGGCGAACGAAAATTGAAGAACGACTAGATACTTCACGATTCAATCCCTTTCCTATGGATACGGTGGAGGGCGAAGCCCATTGGCGGCTTGGATTCGACCATGTGCCTTTTGACCCTCTTCCAGCCCAAGAGGAAGAGACCTGTGAAGATTTCGCTCCAACGCCAGGATTTCTGTAGCATCGCCGAATGCGAGCTGTTTCAGTCTCCCGCCTCCAAGCTCGACTTGGGAATAACGTGTTCTGAGATCTTGTGCGACTCCGAATTTGAGATGCTTTTCTATTCCGTTAATCTTCGGCCCGACTTTTTGGTACAGGAATAGCTTCTTGCCCGGCGATGCAAGACCTACCTCCAAAAGGTCGTCCGGTAGCCCGGTCCGCTTCAAATCTTCAAAGTCGGCGGCAAGGTCTGCAAGCTCATCGAGATCGTCGCAGCTATTATGCACCAACACGCCGTCTTGTCCAACACAGTAGACGTGTTCGGCGTGAACTTCGAGGTTGAAGACGGGTTGTGGGCCGGGGCGGGGGAGTTTTTGCTGGACGACTTTGACGTCGCCGCTGAGCGTCTGCAGACGCTCGCCGATCTCCAGCGAACTCGCTTGCACAAACTCCTGACGGTCCTCCGACCAGAACGGATGATTCGACGTCGTGCCGATCGTGTCGGCTTCGCCAACGGTTTTCAGTGTTCGGTTTTCAGTGTTCAGAGAATCGCAGGGAGCGGATTTTGAATCTGAAATATGAGATTCGGCGATTCGGCTTTCTGCGGTCCGCTCTCCGCTGTCTGGAATCGCACTCGGAGGGCTGACGCCCAGCCGCTCGCCTGTTTCATCGCCCACGACCAGATCGATCACGTCGCCGCTGGAGTGGTGAACATTGCCATGCACGTGCCACGTTGCCATGCACGTGCCACATTGCCATGCACGTGCCACATTGCCTTGCACTTGCCATGTACCTATTGATTGCGTTTTTTATGTTCTATTGGCTGCTGAGCAGCTATGTGAGGTAGCCTCGGGTGCAAACCCGAGAATCGTGGGCCGTACACCATGCAAAGCTCCGAAGGAGCGACGCAAGTGGCGTGTGCGTGGCGAGCTTCGAATCCTCAAATCCGCGTTGTTCCGCCGCGCTCCCTGTGTCCTTCGTCGTGCAAAACTGTGATTCGGGCACTAGTGACTCACCAGAACAAATCTTCGGCTATCCCAAAGAATCGATCACGCATGAATTTCTGTCCGAAGCAGGCGAGCGGCTGGGCGTCAGCCCTCCGTGTGCGATTCACATTCCGTGAGTGATTGAGTTGCGGGGAAATAAGGGGGATGTTTCGCGCCGTCCAAAACATTTTACTGTGTGGAGGACAGCAACTGACACGGAGGGCTGACGCCCAGCAGCTCGCTGAGATCAGCCAATAATCTCGCGTCGGTG
>JAYVNW010001180.1:0-1499 GCA_043758225.1 Candidatus Kuenenia sp.
CTATTGTTGGCGATGCAGGACTGCAATTCCCGACGTCGCCATCCCTTATGAGAATGCCAACTCACCGGTATTGCAGCGAACAGGACGCTCATGAATGCACTGTGCTAAGGACCGGCGCAGAAACTAGTGTCGGAGGTTTTGAAGGAATGCGGTAGATTGTGGAGGTCAGGTATTGCGGAAAGGATTTTGTTTTGGGAAGGCAGCCAGGATGGCGTTTGTGTTTTCAGGGCAGTATGCGGCCGATGTTGAGGTGAATGCACTCGCCTTTTATGAGACGCTTTCCGAGAAGGATCAGCGGCGTTATGTAGCCGTCGAAGCGCAGCGGATGGGGTTTGGCGGAATCGAGTATCTGGCAGGCGTCTTCGGCTGTTCCGTGAAGACGATTGAACGCGGAATGAAAGAACTCAATGAGTTGCCCAACGATCCGGCGGCGGGGCGAGTCCGGCGTCCCGGCGGAGGTCGAAAAAAAAAGTCGACAGTGATCCGCAGCTTGAAGAAAATCTGAAATCGGTGCTGGAAGAATACACGGTGGGTGACCCGGATGACGATCGTGTCAAGTTTACAGAACTGACACCGCCGCAGATTTCCTTCGCGGTGACGGCCATGGGAACACCCGTCAGTCCCAGCATCGTTCGCAACTGGCTGGAAGAGGAAGGACTCGCACTGCACAAGATGGAAAAGAATGTGGCGGGGGGCGAATCTCCAGACCGAGAGGCTCAGTTTTGCCACATTGCAAGACTGAAGCAAAGATACCTGAAGGCTGGCAATCCCGTATTTTCCATTGATACCAAAGCCAAAGAACACCTCGGGCAACTGTTTCGCAAAGGCCGAGTCTGGACGCAAAAAGCCTTTCAGTGTTTCGACCATGACTTTCCCAGTTGGGCCACAGGAGTGGTGATCCCGCACGGCATCTATGACGTGGTTTTGAATCTGGGGCATATCAACATCGGATTGAGCCATGACACCAGCGAGTTTGCCTGTGACAGCTTCCGCTGGTTCTGGAAATGCATCGGCCAACAGCGTCATCCGTACGCGACAGAGATCCTGATCTTATGCGATGCGGGCGGCAGTAACTCCGCCAGCCAGTACCTGTTCAAACATGATCTTCAGTTACTGGCCAACGATCTTGGCCTTCCCATTCGAGTCGCTCACTATCCCAGCTACTGTTCGAAATACAACCCCGCCGATCGCCGCTTCTTCCCGCACGTCAGCCGGGCCTGTCAGGGAATGTTGTTTGATTCACTGGACACAGTCGTGCGTCTGTTTCGCCGCGCCTCGACCACTACCGGCCTCCGAACCACAGTCCACGTGATTCGCAACGCCTATGAGACCGGTCGCAAACTGGTCGCTGACTTCAAAGACACGATGGCCATCAAATTCAGCCGAATACTTCCAAAATGGAACTATTCGGCCACACCTCAAACATCAGACAATTATTGATGCGCCGGTCCTTAGCAGTGTTTGCAGTACGAAATCGCCAAGCCAGTTCACAACGGTGC
>JAYVNW010001181.1:0-2094 GCA_043758225.1 Candidatus Kuenenia sp.
ATTGGATGAAATCAGGTTCATGGCGACGCAGATCAATAACGCGATCGCATTGATCTGAGAAATCAATCGAACCATGTGTTTGCTTTCTACCTATAGTAAATCGAGTGCGTCGAACTGCGTCCGGAACCACAGGCCATAACATCAAATAGACGCAGTGGTTCAGGAATATGAGGGACCGGAAACAGGAATCCAAAGCTGTGCGAATGGATCGTGGTGAGTGATGCTAGAACTCCCCTGTCACTTCACTTTCTGCCGCAGAAACGATGGCACGCAGGACTCGAAAGTCGATACTATCTGAGAGGAACTGGACATGTCCATCACAAAACAAGGCATGACAACCTCCGGTATGAAAGCTGAACAATTCATCGTTCGGTCCGCAGTTCATATTATCCCAAGTACAAGTTGCTGGCCCGCCCCACGGATTACGATGAAAGTTTGGCGTGAATGAAACACCGAATGCATTGTCCGGTTCCGCCCATCGCCAATGAGACCGTTTAACGCCTGGAACAACAGGATCGTCGTACAAGGATTTCATTTTGTCGTTTCGACCAACATCTTCTCCCACAGCGATAGTCGTGCTCAAACCGTCGGTAATCTGGCTCATTCGGGCACATTCCCATCGTAATCCGCCATGCACCATTGTCGTGCTATCAGGAAGTCCCGTAACCGGACTGATGTTCGTGTGAATCGTTGGACCGTAATCGATAGCAC
Source organism: Candidatus Kuenenia sp. (assembly GCA_043758225.1). Classification (GTDB taxonomy): domain Bacteria; phylum Planctomycetota; class Planctomycetia; order Planctomycetales; family Planctomycetaceae; genus SXXK01. The sequence goes on from JAYVNW010001181.1 coordinate 712, forward strand.
CGAAACCTTGCGAGTCCACGTCGCCATTCCGCAGCGCAGCGGACGGACACAAATAGCCGGGTATCGAAATCTTTGTCGCAGCAATGTTTTGTGCGTTCTGGTTATAATACGACCCAAAGTCGAATTTCGCCGTGATGTTGGCTTGTTCGATGAATGGCAGCACATGAGTAAAGAACGCGTGGCGGTCAAAATTCTGCCCAAGCGGACCGCTGCCAAGACCCTGACCTGAGGACGGGAAACGGCTGAACGAAGATTCATAGTTGTGCATTGCCAGCCCCAACTGTTTTAGATTATTTTTGCACTGCGTACGACGAGCTGCTTCTCGGGCTTGTTGCACGGCCGGCAGCAGTAGAGCAATCAGGATTGCAATGATGGCAATAACCACCAGCAATTCGATGAGGGTGAAACCTCGTGAATGACGTCTGAGATTTTTCATAAGAAACAACTTTCACTGGAACGAGATAAAAGAAGACACAAAAAAAGTTGCCCAGCGCAATCGCGGCGGGAGAAATACAAAGCACTAGCCGAACATCAACGCGTGTTATGAACCGCGTTGAGTTGTTTGAGGGGAACGCAACGTTCTCAGGATCTGAAGCACTCAGGTCAGCCGAAGATCCGACAGACTCAGGGAAACGGATTTCAATCGCACCATCAGCAGCGAGCGACCCGTGATTTATCGCAAAAAGCCATTCAATCAACAATCAGCCGTCTTTGCCGCCGCACGAACACAGCCTGCGCACTATCCTGTGGGACAAATACAGACTCTTCGTCGGCACATCCGCTGGAATATTGAAGCTCACACGGTCGGCGGGCGAAAGATTGACGAGGGCACAAAGCAGGCGGCTCGTTCAGATGTTGGGATCTCAATCGCAGACCGCTGTGTCGGCGTTTGGGCGAGAGATTCCAGAATCGCGGCTTGATCGAACCCTTGAACCAGATTGGTCGGAGCGACCGGAACTGGCATCAAAGGTGCTGGATTGCCAGTACAGTTCGGACCGTGGCACGGAGGTGAGGGCAATTCGCTTGTCTTATTCGTTTCGCTCGCTTGATTTCGAGCATCACGATGATCGCTCATTAAAGAAAACGAATCATCGACCGGTTTGCCGTGGCGAAACAGATAGTTTCCGCAAGATGCCGAAGCGGATAACGGCCAGGTCGCTGTTACCAGACAAATTGCCGCCACCATTGCCAAACGCCTATAAACCATCTGCAAAGGAATTGCATCCTGGATCGAGTCTAGAGTGGTTTTGGCACAAAACGGCATAAGAATCCAAGCAGCTTTCGTATCGCAACTACACGCTGTCATAAAAGTTGCACTACTCACAACTGTTATGAATGTACGCCAGTCGCGACCAGGTTTGCTAGAGAAATTGCTTCAGCATT
>JAYVNW010001182.1:0-1874 GCA_043758225.1 Candidatus Kuenenia sp.
CCTTTGAAAGCAAAGCACGGTATTCGTTGATGGTCAGCTTTGGCGAAAAGGACCATTTCCCTTTTGTCGGGTTGTCTGCAAAGACAGCGACAAATCGGGGGGGATTGCTGCCGCCGATCACATTGATGATGGCTGGCCGCCAGTCTTTGGCACGACATTGTTTTATTTTTTCCACGAGGGCATCGAAACTTAAATCCAGTTCCCATTCACATTCGTGATAGGGCACCCATTCCTGCACCACATCGAACAGACGATCATTTGTCGCGTTGCCGCAAAAGCTCACAGGCAGCCAGCGTTCTCGAAATCCACTTTTGTTCTGATCCCACTTCAAGCCTTCCTGAAGCTTTGCTACGACGAAGTCACTGAAGCCATGCCAGTTTTCATAGGCACGACCATCTTTAACCCAGATCGTAAGTCGTTCAAGGCCGTCATTTTTGGGGTACACGTGCAGGAAAGCCGGACGATACATCTTGAGCATTTCGTCCCAATCCGCGTCATCGCTGTGGTCATGCACCTGCAGCATCCACTCGTGCTGGGTCTGAGCCATTGTCGCGACCGCGTCGTAAAGAATTGGATTGGAGTTGGCTCTCGTCGAAAGCCAGCTCGGTCGAGATCCTTGCGGCAGAGTCTTTGTCCATGCGGCGAGCTCTTCGGCGGTCACGCCATGAACCTGAGAAAAGTTCTTCAGGGATGCGTTCGGGTCTGGCACCTCAATGTTCGCCTGCGGTTGCTCGGAGGCGTGCATTTCAGTTGCTGCTGACGCAACGGTCTTCGCGGGCGCCTCGCTGATATTGCGAACCACCCGGAAGCCGACACTGCTCATACGGACGATGGACTGATAGCCGCCGCGATTGGCCGAGCGCGCGTTCCAGAAAAAATCGTGCCACGAACCGCCACGCAACACACGATCCTCTGATCCCGATGTTACGAACGGATCGGATGTGGTCGCGCCACGCGATCCATAGGCTTTTCCGTCCACCGCGTCCTCACACCACTCATAAACATTGCCGTGCATGTCGTACAGACCAAACGGATTCGCCGCTTTGGTTCCCACCAGGTGTGCATACTGTTCTCCAATATCGAACGCATTCTTACTGACCCATGCATAGTCCTTCACTATAGCATCGGACAAACCAAAGCTGTACGAAGTGCTCGTACCTCCGCGACATACATATTCCCATTCCGCTTCCGTCGGCAAGCGATACGTCGCGCCGTCCTTTTTGCTCATCTTTTTGCAGTACTCTACAGCGTCCTCCAGGCTGACGTAAACCGCCGGATAGTCGTGGCCTTCCTGCACATTTTCCTTCCCTGTCCACGGCTTCGTGCCCATCACGGCAAACCATTGACTCTGGGTGATTTCTGTCACACCCATGTAAAATGACTTCGTGATGAGTACCTTGTGCTGAGGACCTTCGTCGTCAGCTCGGTTTGCTTCATCTGCGGGCGATCCCATTAGAAATTCGCCCGGTGGAATCAGCCGGAGTTTCATACCAACGTTGTTTTCGACTTCCACCGGCACCCCAAGTTGTCTGGCCCGCGCATCCTGATATGCCTTCGCTTGCGCCGCATCAAATGGAGCGATGGCGAGTGCCGACTCTGGAGTTACTGTACGCAATGGTTTTATCCGGATGTTGCGAAACTGAACCGTCATTGGTGGCCCGACGTGTAGTTGCAGTGCCAGCAATCCTGCAGCACGACGGTCCTTGGGATCGTTATCCGTCACATCAACGGCTTTTGTGTCGTTAATGAAATGCTGAAAATGATATCCCTGAGCAACGATGCGGTATTTGTTCCAATCCTCCTTCAAAATGTTTTTCTGAATCTCCGCAGAGTCACCTGCTTTACCGGTCACCTTCACTTCATGCTTTTCGCCG
>JAYVNW010001183.1:0-3675 GCA_043758225.1 Candidatus Kuenenia sp.
GCAACGACAACTCCGGCAGCTGCGACAGCAAGTTTAACCTTGTTATGGCTGAGTTGATACCACGCGACAAGAAAGCTGGAGTACATGCGCAACTTCCGCTACCGAATATTCGGCGTCCTGTTAGTCATGTTCATTTTGTCAATTTGTCTGTGGGAATCGCCGCTCGTTTCCGGCAGAAAAATGCTGACTTCCACTCGAGCATTGGATAATCGAGCAACATTCTCCAGATTCTCCGGATCTAACTGGATTCGAACTTCCACGATTCGTGCGTCAGTATCACTCACAGGGTCGTTGGTTAATACCACTTTGCGTGCGACGAGATTCCCGATTTCCGCAATTCGCCCGGTGAGCTTTTCATCGGATGCGTCGATTTTCACTTCAGCTGGCATGTCGATACGCAGGATTGCAACATCGGCTTCGAAGACTTCAGCCACCACCTGCATTTGACGCACGTCTCCAAATTCAAGAACTCCCGCGTCACTCACCCGTTCCCCCGGATGTGTGTGGATTCGCAGCACGCGCCCGACAGCAGGTGCCAGAATCCGGGAAGCTTCAACATCAGCTTCCGCCTTAGCGACGGTCGATTCTGCCGACAGAATTTCCCTTTCAGCAACTAGAATATCGACCTCGCGAATTTCACGAAGACTTGCCAGTTGAGCCTCCGCGCGACGTGCTTCCAGTTGTAGTCTATCAAAGTCAAGTTGTTTCTGATCGATCTGTTCAACAGTGGCTGCGTTGCGTTTTTGCAGCTCTTTGATTCTTGCAAGTTCGCGATCCGCAACTTTGGATTGTATTTTGACTAGAGCCACTGCTGCCTCCTGCGCTTCAATGTCGCCTGTTTTTGCACCGGCCTTGATTTTGATTAATTGTGCTCTTGCGGTTTCTAATCGAGCTTGTGACTCATTCAATGCGGCCAGGCGTCGAGAGTGATTGTCCAGCACAGCCAGCGTGGCCCCGGCTTCAACGTCGTCGCCTTCCTTGATAAGCAGGCGTTCCACGATCGCGCCTTCGTTTCCGGATCGCGGCACCAATTGAAGAATCGTGCCAGCTGGTTCCAGTCGTCCAAGCGCATACACGTGCGTCCGCTTTGGAGGAACATTGTGTGCTGCGGCGATTGTTGCGGCTTTGGATTTGTCAGACTGCAGAGAAGCAAGGCCGATTACAACACCGATGATTGTGATGGCAACGAATATCCATAATAGTCGACTTGTCAGTGAACCACGTCTTAATAAAGAGGAACTCATGTGCCGCTCCTGACTTCACGATTCACTTCAATTGGCGACGGCATCGGCCTCGTGTTCGCTGCGTTGGAGTCACGCTCCAGTGTTGCCTTGATGCGGGCTCGCAAGGATTGGCCGACTTGAGCAATCATTGGGTCGTCGCTGTCGATGATGCCCATGAACTTCCACAAGAACAGACCATCAATGGCGAGCCAGACAAGGATCTGATCCATGCCGTCTTGTGGATCACTCATGAACCGATTGCGCATCCGGGTCGCCAATTGTCGCAATGGCAGCATCGCTGACGGGCATGTCACTGCACCCGTGAGCATTGCCATGAAGAATCGACTCAGAACCTCGGAGGACATCTGTCCGTGATCTGTGTTCGCGTCAGATTCGGGCGAATCTGGAAACATGCAGTCCAGCATGCAACGAGCCCAGCGCAGTCGTGCCTCTGGATCGTCAACGACGCGTTGCATCAGCATCATTTCGCACTGCTGACTAAAGTAATCGAGCACTCCGCGAACCAGTTCATCTTTGCTGGGAAAGTGGTACATCACACCACCTTTGCTGATCCCGGCTTCTTTTGCGACTGCATCCAGAGTCATTGCCAGCAGTCCGTCACGGACCGTGATCTGTATTGCAGCGTCGCAGATTTTGCCTCTTGTGATCGTTGTTGCCATGATCTCTTCCAGCCAATGAGTTTGTTTTACTGTACCGCACGGTCGGTTCTCGTGTAACTGGTTTTTTATCTGGATTTATTGGTATTCTGAGATTTTGGGGACTGAATGTCACCTTCAGGCAATATCACAGTACAAATTACGAACCCTGCAAGGCAATGCACGGGACTGTCGGAGGGCGGCGAGCTTGATCAGCAGTTGTGTTCAGTTCAAGGCGTTAATGGAAGCATGGTGGACATCACAATTCAATTGATTGTATCTGCAGGAATTGGAGTTTCCGGACCGACGTAGAATCTACTGTCGAAAGTTCAGTGACCAGCGGATACAACTCAGCAATGGCGCAATTGCACGTGACGGATTTTTTGTCGCTACTTCAGAAGAGCGGCCTGTTGACGGCCGTCCAGTGGGACATTGCGCAAAATGTTGTCAGGCAATTGAATCAGAATCGGGTGACTGATCGGGCGGCCGCCACGGTCGAGAATTTGGCAAACGAACTAACGTCACAGGGACTGCTGACTCAATGGCAGGCCGCCCAGTTGCTCAAAAGTCAAACGGGATTTATCCTGGGAAAATATCGACTTCTGACACCGGTTGGCAAAGGCGGCATGGGGCATGTCTTCAAGGCCAGTGATAGCGAAACGGGTGCCATTGTTGCCATCAAGGTGATGTCACGGAAGCTCACAGGAAACCAGAATCTTGTGAGTCGCTTTCGTCGAGAGATCCGCGCGTCGTCGCAGCTGAACAGTCCCAACATTGTGCGGACGCTGGATGCTGGTCGAGTCGGCAAAGTCGATTTCATGGTGATGGAGTTTGTGAATGGCGATCAGCTGGATCGCATTGTCTCGCGCATCAATGCGATTCCTGTCAGCATCGCCTGTGACATTATTCGCCAGGCGGCCATCGGTCTGAAACATGCTCACGAACAGAAGATGGTGCATCGCGACATCAAACCGGGAAATCTGATTATCGACTGGTCGCCGGATGGCAAAGGTATCGTCAAAATCATGGACATGGGATTGGTGCGTTTGCATGATGACGGCGAAGAAAAGACTTCGGTCACTCGGGCTGGCCAGGTGATGGGAACGCCGGACTACATGTCACCCGAACAGGGCTGGGATACGGCGACTGTCGATTCGCGAAGTGACATTTACAGTCTGGGCTGTACGTTCTTTCGGCTGGTCACAGGCCGTGTGCCATTTCCCGGTGACAATCCACTCCAGGTTCTGATGGCGCGATGCTCGAAGGACGCGCCGTCGGCAAAACTGCAGCGTGCGGAAATCCCCGATGTGATCGATGGTATCCTGCGGCGAATGACGCTGCGAGATCCGGCGGTTCGTTACCAGACCGCTGACGACTTGATCAACTCGCTCACGCCGTTCTGCAGCGAGCTGACTCAGGCATCGCTGCGAAAAGCGATGCTGGACGCGGGACTGGAAGATCCGGACTTCGTACTGGAACTCGCAGACGATGCGGACGGTGCGAATCAAGACGCAGGCTATCAGCAGTTTCTAAAAGAAATGGATACGGGGGCGGCGGTCGATTTGATGATCAACACGAGCGGCGGTCAGAATCAGTCGCTCAGTACCACAATCCCGGCGTTGCCTCAGGTCGATTCACGACCAGGCAAACCGCGGCCGGCGACTGCGAAAAAGAATCGTACCGCAGCAACCATGGCAATGGCGTCCGGCGGCACAGTATTGGCTCTGATCGCATTGATTGTGCTGGTCATTCGCGACAGCAGTGCAGATCGACAGGGTTCTCAGCTTCCAGTAGAC
>JAYVNW010001184.1:0-3658 GCA_043758225.1 Candidatus Kuenenia sp.
CCGTCAGTCCGTGGGAAGAAATCGACACTGCACTTGATGCCGCTGCAGATGCATCGCGACAAATGCGGGGCTGGTCCGGAACTCGTTTTGCAGACTTCCTGGAATACTATGCCAAAGAAATCGAAGCGCGAGCAGAGTTGCTGATTGAAGCAGCACATGCTGAAACAGGTTTGCCAAAGTCGCCGCGTCTGAAAGATGGAGAACTACCTCGAACGACCAATCAATTGCGACAGGCCGCGAAAGCCGCTCGCACAAATTCATGGTGTTCGCCGGTGATTGACACAGCTGGCGGTATCCGATCTATGCTTGGCCCGATCGGGCCGGTTGTGGTCTTTGGCCCCAATAACTTTCCGTTTGCGTTCAATGGAATCTCTGGCGGTGATTTTGCTGCTGCTATTGCGGCTGGTAACCCGGTGATCGCTAAGGGTCATCCATGTCATCCGCAGACAACTCGCATTTTCGCAGAAGCCGCGCTGGTTGCGATTCAGGAAACCGGCATGCCGAAGGCTTTGGTTCAGTTGATCTACCGCACAAGTCACGAAGATGGAGCCAAACTTGTTTCCGACCACCGCATCGGGGCGTCTGGCTATACGGGTGCCCGACACACTGGATTGAAGCTGAAAGCCGCCGCCGACGCAGCGGGCAAGCCGATGTATCTGGAACTTTCGAGCATTAACCCTGTCTTCATCATGCCGGGCGTGCTCAAGGAACGAGCGACGGCGTTGGCAGACGAATTTACGAGCAGCTGTCTGATGGGAACCGGGCAATTCTGCACCAACCCCGGATTGGTGATTGTGCCTGCTGGCGAACCTGGCAATGCCTTCGTTGCTGCCGTCGCGGAACGATTTAGCAAAGCGAACGTAGGGACGATGCTGGCCGAAGGTGTCCGAAAGAGTTTTTCGAGCGGCATTCGTACGCTGATTGATGCTGGTGCAAGTCTCGTCACGGGTGGTGAGCCGGGCGGCGGCAAAGGAATTTGCTTTCAGAATACATTGCTGACAGTTCATGGCAAACAGTTTCTGGTGAATCCGGACGTCTTCCAGACGGAAGCATTCGGAAACGGTTCGCTATTTGTGCTGGCAGATTCCGTAGAACAGATGGCCGAGATCGCTGAGTCCCTGGAAGGCAATCTCACCGGTGCAATCTATTCCGATACAGGGGGAAGCGATGACTCAGACTATGCAGCGATCGCGAAACCTCTGCGGACGAAGGTCGGTCGTTTGCTGAACGACAAAATGCCGACTGGCGTGGCGGTCAGCCCGGCGATGAATCATGGCGGGCCATTTCCTGCCACTGGTCATCCCGGATTTACTGCTGTTGGCATCCCGGCATCAATCATACGCTTCGGCATGTTGCAGAGCTACGACGCAGTTCGCCCGCATCGTCTGCCACCGGTACTGCAGAACAAAAATCCCGGCGGCGTTTGGCGCTGCATCGATGGTGAATGGACGCATAACGACGTGTAGCCAACTCAGGACGGAATACCACAGTCGCGGCCCCGACAACTGATGACCAGGAGTAAACCTGCTGGAGCCAAGTGCCGTATCAACTTCGAAAGGAGATCTAGCTTTCAAATGAAAGCACGGTTTCACGCAGCACTGTCAATTGCCGCAGCAATGTTTCCAACTTGTCCAGAACAATCATGTTTGGGCCGTCGCTTTTGGCTTTGTCCGGGTCTGGGTGAGTTTCCATAAAGACGGCATCACAGCCGACGGCCACGGCAGCCCTGGAAAGCGGCGGGACCATATCGCGCTGACCGCCCGTTGTGGCACCACCCGGCAATTGCACGCTGTGTGTCGCATCGTAGACGACCGGGACGCCAAACGACTGCATCACAGGCACACAACGAAAATCATTCACCAGGCGACCGTATCCAAAAGTCGACCCGCGTTCAGACAACATCACGTTCTTCAGGCCCCGCGCACGGCATTTGTTAACCGCGTGAATTGTATCTTCCGGTGCCACGAACTGCGGCTTCTTGACGTTGACACAAATATCTCTGGCGACAGCCGCATCTGCAGCCGCCACAATCAGATCCGTCTGCCGTGCGAGGAACGCGGGAATCTGCAGAATTGAACAGACTTCCGCACACGGACCCGCCTGAGCCGCCTCATGGATGTCAGTCGTCGTTGGCAAACCCGTTTCCCGTCGAACACGTTCCAGCATCCGAAGCCCTTCTGCCAGGCCCGGCCCGCGATAACTATCGACGCTGGTCCTGTTGGCTTTATCGAAACTGGATTTAAACGCGATCTGCAGATGCAGCCGATCCCGCAAATCGACAAGGCGGTCGGCCACCTTCATGACCAGGTCTTCAGATTCCATTACGCAAGGGCCCAGAATAAACAACAACGGCTGACCGTTTCCAACTTTATAGTTGCCGATCGTCACCAGATTTCCGGACACAGTATCTTCCTTTAACACCTTAACATTAACACCCTAACACCAATATTTGTTCGACATTGATTGCAGCAGATCCAGAATACAGCGTGGCGACTCATCTCCATTGACAAGCGCCGTCTGGGGGCCGATGGATGTCTGCTGATTCCAGTTGGAATAATAGATTCCTACCACGCGTTCTTTGGCGAGACACATCAACACGGTTTCTTCCAGCCAGCGTGTCTGTGTTTCTTCAAATCGAATGTCTTTGCCAGACGATGCAGCTGGAACCGTAATCATCAAGTTGATCGGAATTTGCAGCAACGACCACTGATCAATCAGGTGCGACAGGCTGAGAGAATCCCTCCAAAGAGTCAGATCGGGACAGTTTCCGACGCGTACTTCCAGATTAATTTCCGTGAACCGCACCCCGCAACGTCGAAGGGTATCAATGAATTGAATCGGAGACAGCCGGTTCTTTGTCTGGCTCAGGTATTCGCCCCACGGCTGCACAACCCGCAGACTCACTTGAGTATGCTCATCGACCTGCCTTGCTGCTTCGATGGCGCGGGCAACAAGATTCATGCGTTGTTCTTCGTCCAGTGCAGCCACGCCTCCTCGATTCGCACCCGTGACGACTTCCCAATGACGCACGCGGCCAACATAACGACCGACAACCGTTTCAACAAAATCTGACGTAAAACTTTGCAGGTTCACCATATCACCGGTCCAGGCTTTCAGCCAATCCGGAAGTCGATCTTCGGATAAATCAAGCAACGGTCCACCCAGTACAAACAGCTTATTCTCCAAAGCCCAGTCGACAAGTTTGTCCAGTTGATCCCATTGATAGTCACCATCGTCTTGTTCCAGATTGCGCCATGAGGCATCGATTTGCACGGCGTTGAAAGCACGGCAGAAATCATCTGGGTTTGTTGGCACTCGATCCAGCCGGCAACCCAGAAACACGGGCAGCCGCGCCGAGCGACTGCGACGATAACCCAGTCGCTGTTCAACGTAGTGTTGGCACAGTAACTCAGTTGCACGGGAAGATGCGTCGATTGACAACATCGCCGCAGCAATTGCCGTCTCAGGAGATTCCGAACGGAGAACGGCGCAACGGAAAGCACGGTGCGCATCCTGATTCAGGCTGGTCAGTTCTGGTGAGGACTGCAGACCGGCGCCAGACCACGAGTAGAACTGATTTCGAAGACGCGACAATTGACCGCGTGCCAGTTCCAGTTCCAGGGAATAAGGAGCCGACTGTTCGCGAAGACTCGTCGTG
>JAYVNW010001185.1:0-3790 GCA_043758225.1 Candidatus Kuenenia sp.
TCGTTGTCCTTGTGGCCACGAATCGGTCGCTTCATCGCTGCCATTTTTTCGTCAACAAATTCCATGTACGTGGAATCAAACTTGCGGTACAGCAGCCGAAGTTTCACATTCACAGGTGCTGTGACATTTACTGGCATCGTGAAGCTGTAGTGCACTGTTTGCCCGGCACCTGGCGGGATCTGATGCACGTACAACGGTGTAAAGATATCCTGTGCGTTGCGGCGATCAATGCGATTGCCGTCTTTGTCCAGCATGAAGTTGTTTACAAAATGGGACCATGGATCAACACTGTTGTCGTCCTGCATTTCTCCGCTGGCACCGATCTTTTGGTCACCGGAAGTGACCGCTACTTCCAGCCAGATTTCGTTTGAGTCTGTTGTACCCTGTGTGAAATGGTGTCCCATTTTGACGGTTCGGATGACGGTCTCCAGGAGATACTTGTTGCCCGGCTTCAGTGCAGGAACTTCCGGTCGCAATGGTGCTGTGAGTTTACCTTCCATGGTCCCGCCTTCGCGGACTCCAAAGACGTCCACTCGCATGATGCCCTTCATGAATTCCTTATGGTGTTCAATTGCGGCATCGTTGTTTGTGAGCCAGTTAATTCCCGTATTGGCCGATGGAAAAAAATGATTGTGCGTTTTAAGCTTGCCAGTGTCGTCAATGTACTTCGCTCCGAAGTCCCCGGATTCTTTCAGAGGCATGTGACAGGTATTACATTCCGTTTGAGCTTTCGGCGGATAATAAAAGCTCTTAGCTCCATGCCCTGAGACGCCGCTCAGCAACCAACTGTCGTAGTGGTTCTGACCTCGTAGCCATTCTTTGTAGTGATTGAGAGTAAACGGCAGATTCACTTTGTGGCACGTACTGCAGAATTCTGCGGTCTTGTGCAGCGGCTTCAGAAACGTCTTCTTGTGAAACGATGGCTTGGCTTTCACGAGTTGGTTATTGACCCATTGCAACAGTTCATTTTCGCTGGTTGCAAATGGATAGTGGATCGGTTCCTCAATTGTATAGTCAGCATTGCCTTCTGTGCTGTTCACATTTGTAATTGCATGGCATACGGTGCAGGAAATTCCGGACTGTGACGTCGGATGGTTCAGCATGTCAAATTTCGGATCGTCGAAGGCTCCGCTGAAAAACGGTACTGGATCATGGCAGCCTGCACAGAAACGAGATCCCTTGACGTTGCCATCCCGCTTCATGCTGACTTCGCGTGTCTCCGCGACGCTCGCAAGATATGCAGAATTGTTGAACGAACTGAAATGATGGGCGCTTTTGGCCCAGTCGTCATGAGCATCTTTGTGACACTTCAGGCAATAATCATTCATGTCCAGCACTTTGGCTGAAATAAAGTTTCCTGTAGCCGTTCTCGCGAGTGATGGTTCAAAATACTGAACGCCCTCTTTGGGACCCACCGTGTTCCAGTCGCGAGGATCACTGGCTTGCATCATCACCATGCCGACTGCAGTGGCGCCGGCAAGGCCAGCCCAAACTAAGCCTTGCTTCCATCGCATTTTTGGTCCGACAAGGCGATGCATGAAGTACAGCCAGCCACCGACGACCGGTCCAGCCACGTGAGTCCAGTAGATCACGTTTCGCGCGACGGGGCTTTTCAGGTCAATCAGGCCTTCGACACGCATCAGTAAGAAGCCTGATACAAGCACCAGTATGCAGACTGCAAACAGTGCGTATCCAATCATCACGGTGCGTCGGATTTTGCGATCCTTTGTATTCCGCATGTGAATCAGGCCGAACACGATAAACGGAAGTACAATCAAAAGACCAACGACAATGTGAATCAGAAACATCCATGCGTAGAATTGATCTTCGTAAGTTCGTTTCGTCCACCACTGCAGAAAAGTCACGCCCGCAAGATAAGCACTGTTGGCTCCAATGATCGCCAACAAAGTTAAAACGACGTTGAAGACAATTCGCAGTTTGGGCCCGATAGCCTTATGCACAATCTTTTTCCGCGCAATTGACGGCGCGGCTGGTGATGAAGTTTCCGACATAGAGACGATCGCTTTCTGAACAATAAAGCGTGAATTTGAAAATTGCCTGAGCATGTGGGCCGGACCAAGGGCAGTCCCGTTGCGGCACGGATGGTGGAACCGGGATGCGAAACTGCAACGGCGATCGGCAGGGCGTTAGCAACCGTAGTTCACGCAAGTGTTAGCGCCTGGAACTGGCGCCATGCCGCTCAACCTAGCCGACAGCCTCCGGTGGCATTTCAATCAGAAGCGGAAATCCCCGACGCGTGTGCGCGTCGCAGTGCAAGTCTTCACACTGAGACACATTCGAAGCCAATTCAATTGTCAGATGGTCAAAAATCAGCCGTTCCTGGTCTGAACCTCCAACAGTGGTCAGCGGTGCGAAAGGCACCAGCGGCGTGGGATTCTGAGAACAATTTGGCCCGTAACAAGGCGTTGGCTGGGTCGGTGTGGAATCCGACCAACCCGAGCCACTGTGCTGCGAATACAGAATTTCTGGATTTGTTACATCCTGTTCATCGACCTCAGCAGGTTGGTTCACACTTAGTCCGTGCTGTTCTGGCGTGTGAAACCGAGAATAGACATATCCACCACACGACGCATGACAAGCATTGGAACCAGAGAACGCAAGCAACACCGACGCCGCTAAAATCGCGACTCGGAAACTGTTCAAACGCATTGTGAGGTTGTGTGCCATTTCGAAAACGTCTAACGATTGGCTGCTGTCTGACGTTCAAATCCATACCGCGACAGCGCCACTGTTCAACTGTACGACATTTAACTCGAATTCCGCCAGCATGATTTAGCAGCTTCCCTGATATTTTGCTCCGAAAGACCAAAACCGCTACTCTACGCCCTATGAACGAACTGCCTATCATAAGCGTCACGGAACTCGTCACGGCTTTCAAAGAAGTCGTCGAAATGGCATTGCCGCCCTGCAGCGTGGAGGGCGAGATCTCAAACTGCCGCATGAGTCCCTCTGGACACTGGTATCTTACGCTTAAAGACGAATCTTCCGAAATCAGCGCCGTCATCTGGCGCAGCGCGGCGGCGAGATTAAAATTCGTTCCCAAGGATGGTATGAAAGCGTTGGCCACGGGCTCACTACAAGTCTATGTGGCTCGAGGAACCTGCCAGTTTGTAATTACGAAATTGATGCCGCAGGGAATCGGCGAACTTGAAATGGCGTTTCGGCAGCTGCGCGACAAGCTGTCGGCAGAAGGTCTGTTTGATGAATCTCGCAAGCGGCTGATCCCGCGGATTCCCAAACGCATTGCACTGATCACAAGTCCGTCCAGCGCTGCGGTTCGCGACATGATTCAAGTCATTACACGCCGCTGGCCTGCAGCACAGATTATCGTTGTGCCAGTGCGCGTCCAGGGCGAAGGTGCGGCAGATGACATTGTTAAAGCGTTGCGAAACGTCCATCGAATCCCAAACGTCGATGTTGTGATCGCCGGACGTGGTGGCGGAAGTCTGGAAGATCTGTGGTGCTTCAACGAAGAGAAAGTTGCCCGCGCGATTGTGGCATGCCGCATTCCCGTGATCAGCGCCGTGGGGCATGAAATCGATGTGTCGATTGCTGACCTTGTCGCCGATCGTCGCGCGCTGACGCCAAGTGAAGCCGGTGAGTTGGTAGTGCCATCCATGCAGGACTTGCATGATTCACTCAACGATACGGCTCAACGATTGCGTCAGGTGCTTCGCAATCGGCTGGAACGCGTCCGCCTGCAACTCAGCGTGATTGAAGCTCGATCGGTCATTCAGAGACCGATGACTCTCATCGATCAGCGTCGCAT
>JAYVNW010001186.1:0-3190 GCA_043758225.1 Candidatus Kuenenia sp.
GACTACGTTCGCGTTCGCGGCAAAGTGCAGCTGTATCAGGGCGGTCTGCAAATGATTATGACGCACATCGATCAGGTGCCGGAAAGCTCATGCGACCCAGAAGACTTCCAGGTGCAGCCTCAAGCAAACGCGGCACCATTGCTGGCACGATTGAAAGAACTGCTGACATCACTTCGCTGCCCGGAACTTCTGACGCTGGCACAAAGTTTCATGGAAGACGAAGATCTCGTCACCGGACTGTGTGCTGCTCCTGCCGGCGTGAAAGCGCATCATGCGTACATGGGTGGGTTGATTGAGCACGTTGTTGGAATGTCGGAAGTTGCAGATCGGATTTCTTTGCTCTATCCGGCACTCAACCGTGATTTGCTGCTGCTGGGAGTGCTGCTGCATGACCTTGGCAAGGTTCGGGAAATGGCATGGGATCCGACATTGGCTTATACGGACGAAGGCCAGCTGCTGGGCCACATCAACATCGCGATCGAGATGCTGAACGAAAAACTGAAAGTCGCTGAATCAAAACTCGGCAAGCCGATTGACAAAGAAAACGTATTGCGTCTGAAGCACATGATTCTCAGCCATCACGGAACGCGAGAATTCGGCAGTCCGACTGTTCCGATGACGCCTGAGGCAATTGCATTGCATCATATCGATAACCTCGACGCGAAGCTGCACGAGTTCACGCGGGCGATCGAAGATGATCTCAATGCAGAATCTGCATGGACGCCATTTAATCCTCGCAGTGATCGCAAACTGTTCAAAGGTTATGACCGCCTGAAGTGAATATCGTTTGGATTCCAGCACATGATTCGTACTCAGATACTTTTGACAGTTTTTGCAGCACTTTTGAACAGCGGACTCGCGACGGCCCAGTCGAAAGACCCGGAATGGAAGCTCGTCTGGAAAGATGAGTTCGACGGCCCGGCGCTGGACTACAGCAAGTGGGAGATCGAAGTCAATGCGTTCGGCGGAGGCAACAACGAACTGCAAATCTACACGGATCGAAAAGAAAACGTCCGCGTTGAAAACGGACACTTGCTGCTTGAAGCTCGTCGCGACAATCACGATATTGTCGGCACAGTGCGAGAATACTCATCGGGACGAATTCGCAGCAAACATCGCGGCGACTGGAAGTATGGCAAGTTCGAAACTCGAGCCAAGCTTCCTGCCGGGCAAGGAGTCTGGTCCGCGATCTGGATGCTGCCAACGGATGAAAAATATGGCAAATGGGCATCCAGCGGAGAGATCGACATCATGGAATTCAAAGGCCAGGAACCAGACGTCGTCTGGGGGACGCTGCACTATGGCAGTCAGTGGCCTGGCAACAAGCACACGGGCGACACTTACAAACTGGACAAAGGCAACTTCACAGACGACTTCCACATCTTCACCCTGGAATGGGAAGAGGGCGCAATTCGTTGGTATGTCGATGGTAAGCTGACTCAAACTCAGACGCAATGGGAATCCAACGGCGGCAAATTCCCCGCACCGTTCGATCAGGAATTCCACATCCTGCTGAATCTGGCCATCGGCGGCGGTTTCCTCGGCAATCCTGATGGGACAACAAAGTTCCCGAGAGAAATGCTGGTTGACTACGTCCGCGTCTATCAGCGATAGAGCATTATTCAGATGCCTTCTGCGCGATCGCGCAACGAAATCCGACGGCGTCGCTGGTTTCCTGAATTGGCATCGAACGTCGTGCGCCTGATGTGAGATCGGATGCGCGATCTCGCCAGGAACCTCCGCGTATAATGCATGTCGAACGTTTGGAGGCTGGGGGTTTCTTTTCGGTAGCTTCGCGACTGCCTTCCGGGTCACTCACGTACTCCCACAAGTAACCGTGCATATCAAACAGGTCCCATGGATTTGGTTTCAGGACTCCAACGGCCGGATCATTTCCCGCAGCGTTGCCGGTATGCCATGCATATTGGTCGAGGATCGATGCGATCGGATCCTTGTCCGTTTTCATGGCAGCAGCATCTCCAAAACTATAAGGAGTGTCCGTGCCCGCGCGGCAGCAGTATTCCCATTCAACCTCCGTGGGTAATCGGACGATTTCCGTCGCTTCGATCAGTTTGGCAGCTTGCAGTCGCGTGGTCAGCTTTGTACAGAAAGTTTCGGCATCCGTGTAACTCATGGATTCCACAGAATTGCGAGGTCCCTTCCAGCGACTTGGATTGCTTCCCATGATGGTGGCGTAAAGATCCTGAGTCGATTCAAACTTGCAGATGCGAAACGGCTGCGACATTTTGACGGTGTGTTCCGGCAGCGCGATTGGTCCTTCGAAATGACGCCCCATTTGAAATTCAAGAGGGAACTTTTCGCTCCCTGGTTGTATCGACACACATTCGGAAATGAAACGCTTCAGAATGGTATCGGCAGGTTTTGCGACATCACCCTGGCCGAACGAGCAGTCAGTGCCAAACAGGAACGCAATCGAGATCGAAGTGACAATTGCCCAAAAACCGTTGGCTCGACTGATGCTTCGCAGTGTTTTCATTTTGCTATCCTCAATAATTGCAGGGAATAATGGCAAACTCCGGCATTCCGGCCACTAAAATGCGAATTTCCGCGAACGCGATCTTACGTTATCTTTCACGACTCCATTCGTCGCACAATTCTGATTCGTCGCACAGCCATGCGAAGAAATTCGTCTTCCAGAAGTCTCAGCCACCAAGTGACTGAGCGTAAGTCTTATGTCACGCCGCAATCTTCACGACGACTCATTTGACCTGCGTGGGTTGCGAAGTGCAATCGATCTGGCCATTTGCTTTGTAATCGCCGTGATCCTGCTGCGTACTTTTATTCTGGAAGGATATTTAATTTCAACGGGCTCAATGGCCCCTGGCTTGCTGGGATTTCATCGTCGGATTGCGTGTCCATCCTGTCGATACGATTTTGCTTTTGGCGTCGCGTTCGATGATTCAGTCGATTCCGGTGCACCGGCCATTAGGGAACCGGAAGGTTCGCGGCGGTATGCGACATGTCCTAACTGTGGACAGATCGATATCGATGTTTCAGGAGTCCCGAACAGTCATGGCGATCAGCTGCTGGTTCAAAAACACGTCTACGATTTGCGAAAGCCTGGACGCTGGGAAGTTGTGGTCTTTCGAAACCCTGCGTCGCCTGGTGAAGCCTACGTCAAACGAGTGACGGGATTACCGGGTGACAGGATTCAAATCATCAACGGTGA
>JAYVNW010001187.1:0-2407 GCA_043758225.1 Candidatus Kuenenia sp.
TCCAGCCAAATATTGCAGGCACGGAGTTCCAGGTGACTGGATTCCTGATGGATGCCCGCGATCGTTTCAAACAGGCTGGCGTACTGCCTCCGGACGAATTCACTATTCGGCATGGTCGCCATCTGGGTTATCAATTCTGGACCAACAGCCAACCGACAGACTATTACCGACGCCACTTATTACTTCATGAATTTGTGCACTGTTTCATGATGTGCGAATATGGCATGAACAATATTCCGCCGCTGTGGTACACAGAAGGCATTGCCGAATACTTCGCGACTCACCGCCTGCACACAGACGTCACCAAGAGTGAATTCGGAATCCTGCCATCATCCCGCCACGGATTTGAAGGCTGGCATCGCATTGCCGAAGTTCGTCGGCACTTCAATCAGGAACCATCGGCCTCTGGCGAACTGGCAGACATCATTTCGATGCAAGTCGTCATGCATCCTGCCGACACTACGTTTGTGGACGATTCACAATATGCAAATGCCTGGGCACTCGTGTGGCTCATCAATCATCATCCGGAGTTGCAGCCGGAATTTGCAGCACTAGCGACCTGCCGCACACAGGAACAATTCAATGACGCGATGGCGAAAATTCCAGAATACACGTTGCAGCAGATGAATCAAATCTGGCCGCTGTATCTTGACGGGCTTGCAGAAGCCGAAGTCTCAACCGTGCGATTCCCTTCCCTCACGCCGATGCCGTCGCAACAGCCGCATGGTGAAAACACACTGCCGCAGGAATTGACACTGGAAGCCAGTCAGCAATGGGTTTCGACAGGTTTCGAGCTTACCGCCGGCCAGCAAGTGATCATCGAATGCAAAGGTCGATTCGTTGTCAGAGAAACAACGAAGCCATGGATCTCCGAACCGGATGGCATCACCATCGACTACGTCCGCAGCCGACCGCTCGGGGAAGTCATTGGAGCCATTGTTTCGACTGACGGCACGAAAACAACGCGACACATCCCAATCGGCACCTCCAGAATTCTGCAATCGCCAATCGACGGAATCCTGTGGCTGCAGATAAATGACCAGTGGTCAGATCGAGCAAACAACGACGGCAAAGTCACCTTCCATATTTCGCCCGTACAGTAGTGACGCATGGAAATATTCAATCCCCCGTTTGGCCAGCCCTGTGAAGGTGAGATTTCCTGGTGATTTCTTCCTGCGAAGAGCTTTGCGGTGGCGACCTGTTTTCCGTTGCCGGAGTTACGTCGGTTCGATGCCGTTAAGTTTCAGATAAAAGGCTCGTTTTCGAAACAAGTAGTCTTGCCACACGATCCGTAAATCAGGTCGCGCGAACTTTTCCATCGTCCCCGCTGCAGCAGCAATCGCTACTCGCCAGGCATCATGTGCCTCGTTCGCGATACCGAGGAAATCAAAAGCACACACAACGATCGGTGCATCATCGCCTTTCACAATGATTCCACGGCTTCGCAGAGTCCGTTCATCGAGACGTTTCACCGGATCATAGGATAGAAAGTGGACGAGACTCCAATCCCGTCCTGATCTGTATGAAAGTTCCGGACGGGTCTGGAGACCCGTCCTGCAACAACTATTTCTTTTGAAACTCCGGCAACGGGTAATGGGGCAGCGGAACTGTCTGGGCGAGTTCAGCCAGTTCCTGCAGTCGCAGCCATCCGCGTGTGAGGAGAGTTTCACGTTCAGCAACGTCGGTGGGATCGAACAGTCGCCGATCGAAGTCACCTTCGACAGTAACCGGTGTAAAATCCGGATGCGTGATAAACTGTGCGACGACTGGATTGCAACGCAGATGGCGCTCTGCTGCCGCCAGCAAATCGTTGGATGACAACTCTCCGGTGACGAAGCGGAGATACAAGTCGCTTTCGCGAATCGATTCGACTTCCTCACCACAGACGTCGCACAGGTAGCCTTGATCACAACGTGCCATTGTCAGGTTCCCAGAATCTTTGTTCGCAGCTGCGTCAACAATTGCACGGCGTGACCGATGTCAGCTTTCTGACGCTCGCGATCCTGAGGGATTTCGCGTTCGATCGTAAGCGGCCCCGTGTATCCGAGTTCCTTCAGTGTACGGAGATAGTTTTCCATACCAACGTCGCCGTCGCCCAGCGGAACTTCCTGGCCCCAGCCTGTCCCGCGAACTTCCGGTGCAGCCCATTTTGCGTCCTTGCAGTGGATGCTGCGAACGAATCGCCCCACTTTTTTCAGAGCCGCAATTGGTTCTCCTGTACCGTACAGAATCATGTTGGCCGGGTCGAAGTTGATAAACAGACTGCTCCGCCCGACGTCGTTGATGAATCGCAACAGATGGTCGGCCGATTCCTGTCCTGTTTCCAGATTCAGTTGCTGACCATTGGCCGCAACGTAATCCAGCAAATCCTGTGTGGTCGCGATCAGATTCCTGTAGCTGGCAGATG
>JAYVNW010001188.1:0-1971 GCA_043758225.1 Candidatus Kuenenia sp.
CGGGTGGACGAGTTCTCGGTGTGACCGCACTGGGGGATACAATCGCGGATGCAAAGCAAAACGCGTATGCAGCTGTTGACAGGATCCAATGGCAAGGTGGATGGTGCCGTCGCGATATTTCCGACAAAGCTTAATGTAGTCCGATCTGTCCAGGGTCGGGTTCCATCAGCGGTGCCCCCATTTGTCCCGCTCGCCCTATTGCAACGGATGAACTTGAGCGATTGGACCTTCGGGTCCGTGAACGGCATTTGAATATTGCAATTGTACGGGAACCATTCCGCTGCCATCGGTGAGCATGACTTCCGTGACGACGTCGCCGAGTTTCCGTGTCGCACTGATCGGGTAGTCACCGACCTCTTCGCCGCGATCTGATGTCCAGCCCAGATAGCGTTCTGCGTTGGGATTGTACGGGTCGCGAATGCAGTCTTCGACATCGGGATCTGTGCGAGCTTCCTGCAGTTCATGGTACAGCGTCGCAACAACGTTCTTCCAGTTGTCCTTGAACACCGGAATGCCGTTGGCCGTGCCATCAGCGCGTCGTTCTGAGAAAACATCGACTGAATAATAGACGGGAGTACTTTTCGATCCTTTGCGGATACTTCCGTGATAGCCGCCAAGGCCGGTGGTTGAATCGCCTTCTTCGGCTTTCGGAATTGCACTGAATGTTTCTTTTTCGTCCAGTGAAGCTACCGTGTATTTGGAACCTGAAGTTCGAATACCATCTGTTTGAGATACGCTGGCCAATGTGGAATTGCGGCTGGTATCGTCAGTCAGGACTGTGCCGGGTGGCAGGAGAAAATTAAACACCGTGGTTGACATGTCGTACTGTGCCAGGTACCCCTGATCGTACAGATACGAAAGACAATAGTGCACGTCACCTTGCGTCATCGTTTTCGGGGTATAACCCACCAGCGGATGCGAAGGTAATTCCGTGCCGGTGATCTCCGCATTATTGAAGTACTGTCGCATCACATTGTTGAGATTACGATCTGACATCGCTGACCCAATCGCACGATCGATGGATTCAATATCGCTTTTCTGCCATGCGTCATTGCCGCCGACGTAAAGATTCACAAACGACAGATGCTGAATCGTACGTCCACCGCGATACTTCAAGTCCTCGGCCGGTGTCGAAGGCGCTGAACCGATACGTTCGGCAATATTTGGAATCTGCCCTGGCAATGCCGCAGATTCATGCAAATGGCGTTCTGCTCGGGATCCGCCTCGAACAGTAGATCGCATCGGACGACTATGCTGCCGACCGCCGTTTGATTGGGCACTTCGCGGCACCTCTGCAAATCGATCGCTGGACGCGACAGACGCTGATGAGCGATTTTTAGGTGGTAACGGCCACGGCGTCCAAAAGCTGGTTGGGTCTGTTGGCGTCTTTGGGGGCGCAGTGGGATTGCTCGGCATTGTCGGAGAATCGACCAGCACAGGCGGGTTGGTAGGTGCTGTCGGTGTAAGAGGATCCGCCGGTTTCGTCGGATTCGAAATTGGAACGAATGGTGGTGATGGTGGGTTGTTTCCAATCGGCACATTTCCAGTGACCGGATAACCTTCGCCAGGGCCGCTGACTGGACCATACGGGTTGTATCCTGGGCCATGGCCAACTGGTGATCTGTTGCCAGGCAAGGTTCCCAGTGGTGTGTAGCCAGGCACGGTCATACATCCAGAGATCATCAGCGCAAGGAATGTGATCAATATGCCTTGGCGAAACAAATTGAAGCGTGGCATGCCGAACCTCGATGTGATTTTTAGCATTCGCTCTAACGGACGAGCCGCACAGCGCGATTGCTGAGAGAACTGCATTCAAGCGGAAACCAGTTGCAGATGGCTCGTTTGACGCGCAGCTCGGGAGGGAGGTGAGAAAGGAAGCGAGAAAACAAACGCAGAAATTGAGAGGAGAGTGCGGTTAAGTAACCGAACCGTAAAAATGTGTCGAGGCGACTTTTCTGCTGAAACACCGTC
>JAYVNW010001189.1:0-5072 GCA_043758225.1 Candidatus Kuenenia sp.
ATCGTCGACCGCGACAATCGAATCACCACCCTGCTGAATTCAACAGCGGAAGGTATTTATGGGATTGATCTTAATGGATGCTGTACGTTCGCAAATGCCTCCTGCGCCCGACTGCTGGGCTTCGAAAGTGCGGACGAGTTGCTCGGTCAGCCTATGCACGAGTTGATTCATCACACTCGTCCGAATGGTGAGCGGTACCCCGTGGAGGAATGCAGAATCTATCGAGCCTTTCGACTTGGGGAACCAGTTCACGCGGACGACGAACTTTACTGGCGTGCGAATGGAACATCCTTTGACGTTGAGTACTGGTCATTTCCACAAAGCCATGAAGGCAAGGTTGTTGGGTGCGTCGTCAGCTTTCTTGATATCACCGAACGTAAGCGACGTGAATTTTCGCTGTCGTTTTTAGCCGACTTGCATGGCAGTCTTGCAATTTTAAGTTCAGCCGAAGCGATTGTCGGCAAGGCCAGCCAAAGTGTCGCCGAGTATCTGCAGCTTTCGCATTTCATGGTCATCGTGATGGACGAACATGCCACGCTGGCGACCGTGGAATTCGACCACTGTAGTGATGGTTCAGAGAGTTTACTTGGTGTCTATGAAATAGCGGAATTTGCAAGCGATGACGAACGACGATCACTTGCTGCTGGTTTGCCGATCGTGATTGATGACACCACAGCTTCAACGCGACCTGTCGAATCGATCAGGAACTTCTCGGCACTGAATATTGGATCGATTATCAATGCTCCATCCAGTCGTGACCAGCGACTGCAATTTATGCTTTGCGCAACAAAACAATTGCCGCATGCCTGGCGCGAGGATGAAATTGACTTGATGCGGGAGCTGGCAAATATTCTTCGCCTGAAACTGGATCGGGCGGCGGCGGAAACGGCGTTGAGAATGAGCGAAGCCCGGTTCCGGGACCTGGCAGACAACATCTCTCAATTCGCGTGGATGACGGACGCAGCCGGTTCGATACTCTGGTACAACCAGCGCTGGTTTGACTACACAGGCACTACACTGGACCAGATGATAGATTGGGGATGGCAGGCAGTGCAGCATCCGCATCATCTCAACCGTGTGGTCAGCCACTGGCATGAATGTCTCGCATCGGGAAAAGTCTGGGAAGACACATTTCCGCTGCGTTCGAAAGACGGCGAGTATCGGTGGTTTTTGTCACGTGCTCAGCCTATTCGAGACGATGCGGAAAATATTGTCCGTTGGTTCGGGACCAACACGGATATCACCGAAACACGGCTCGCGGAAGAGCAGCTGGCCATCAGCCGTGAACGGCTCACTATGGCGATGACCTCGGCTCGCATGGGATCTTACGAGTGGGACCCCGTTTCGGACCGGGTACTGTGGGATGAACAGCATCTCACAATTACCGGGTTGCCACAAATCGAAATGACGGGTAAGGATTTTCTGGCGTTAGTCCATCCGGATGATGTGGAATCAAACCGCCTGGCGATTGAGCGGACCATCAATGGCGAGTGCGACTATGACACTGAGTTTCGGATTATTCGTCCGGACGGTCAGATTCGCTGGCTGGCGGCTCGAGGAAAGATTGTCCCGGCAACTGAAGATCACCCATTGCGTTTTGTCGGGATGAACTGGGATATCACGGAGCAGAAAAAGATCGAAGAGATTGTCCGCGGTGGTGAAGCCCGCCTGCAGCGAATCATTGATGGTGCCAGTGTAGGAGTCGCCTTCGCGAAGACCTCGGGTGAGGTCTCACGTGCGAATGACGCGACGTTAAAGATCCTTGGGATTGACCGCAGTGATTTCGAACAAGACGGATTCAACTGGACGTCGCGTGTACGCATGCAGCAACGTCCTGCGGCCGAAGCAATCATTCAGCAGCTTTTACTCACGGGGCGAATGGATCCCTGTGAAATGACCATAGTGCAGAAAAATAACGCGACGACTCCGGTATTAATCAGCTCCCTTGCTGTGGATGCAGAGACTGCGGAGCACGTTGTCTTTTTGGTCGATCTGACTCAACAGAAGATGTACGAGCAATCGCTTCATCTGGCTCGAACACTGGCGGAGGCGGCCAATCAGTCGAAGAGCGAATTCGTGGCGAATATGAGTCATGAAATCCGCACACCGATGACCGCGGTGCTAGGCTTTGCTGACTTACTGGCGGCAGATGAGGACGATCCCCGCAAGCTGCTCTACCTGCAAACGATCAAACGCAACGGCAGTTTTCTGCTGGACATCATTAACGATATACTTGACCTGTCCAAGATTGAAGCGGGGAAGCTGGAAATTCTGACTGAGCGATTTCCGATTCAAAGTGTGATTGCGGATGTTCGTACAATGATGGAGGCGAGAGCGAAGGAGAAGGGACTGAACTTTGTTGTCGAGTATCTGGAAAAGATTCCGGCTGAGATTGAAAGCGATCCGAAGCGGCTGCGCCAAATCCTTGTCAATCTGATCGGAAATGCCATCAAGTTTACAGAATCCGGAAATGTGAAGCTTGTCGTGCGATTCATAGAACGCGATGGCGGACAGATCCATTTCGATGTGATTGATACTGGAATTGGCATCACTGCTGAACAGCAGCAGCGACTGTTCCAGCCGTTTTCACAGGGCGATGCTTCTGTGACTCGATCGTTCGGAGGAACCGGACTGGGACTGTCGATCAGCAGACGTCTTGCCCGCTTCCTTGGTGGCGATATTGTTCTGCGTTCGGAACCCGGGGCGGGCAGCACATTTTCGTTTGCAATTGCTGTTGGCGACATTTCCGGAATACAGCTGATTGATGCGACAGCATCCATTGAGCACAAACGGAAAGCAAAACATACTGACTATCGACTGAATTGCCACGTTCTGATCGTCGACGATCGCCGGGACGTGCGTTTTCTTTCTCGACGCCTTTTATCAAAAGCGGGTGCTACGGTAACCGAGGCTGAAGATGGGCTGGAAGCCATCGAATTTGTGAAAGGTGCCACACCTTCCAGTATGGAGTTCGATCTGGTTCTGCTCGACATGCAAATGCCTCGCATGGATGGCTATCAGACGGCAACGATCCTGCGTCACATTGGGTTTTCCAAACCGATCATTGCACTCACTGCCGACGCCATGCATGGTGATATGAAACATTGCCTTGAATGTGGCTGCGATGATTACCTCAGCAAACCGATTGACTCTGATGCCTTGCTGGAAATGGTATTTAAACACACTCAGATTCCCCCAAGCGGCGTGTAATTCGCGTTTGTGACACTCGAAACTCGTCCGTTTACGGATGGGAGCCGTAAGCCGCTGGCTGCGGGTAACTGTCTCAAAAACACAGGAAGAACACCCGCAGCTAGCGCCTTGCTGCTCACGATTGCGATCTGCGCCAAAATGCGAATTCGCGGTCGGCTGTTCTGAGATCGAATTGGGCGGTGATCAACCAGTTTCAAACGCCGGACCGTTGAGAATACTGCAAACTCACGCATTGCAGCGTTGGCATCCCGTTTGCTTTGCGTTGACGAGTCGATCGTTCAGCAGTCAGCGGAGTGATTGCGTTCGAGCGTGACCCGACCAGTAGGAACATCGCAATCTGAAGGATGCCCCATGCCCCGACTTTTAGAACTTCAACGAACAGTCCAACCACAGAATAGAACCGTCGAAACACGGCTCGACACCAATGTCGGAGAAGAATCGCTGGTTATTGACGAACGCTCACGCCAGTCGAGCACTTTCGTCGTGGAAGAGAAGTTGAATCGGTTGGGGCTGTGCGGGCTTAGCCCGTGTGCTTCAACAGCCTTTCAGCACTGATTGCATTAATCCACCATCAGAGTTTGACTCGTCGGCCTAAAGCCCCTGCTCCAGGCCAGAAAGGTATGTTCGCAGAGTCATGGCAATCGCAGATCCTGTTGAATCGTGGTCAAACGACTTAAGCGTAAACCCTGACATCGCTTCGCCGCTTGGTGCATTGCAACTGGAGGCTCATGCGCGGCGGATGGCTGCGGAAATGGTGGTCGTGGATTCTGTTCGCGACCGAAGTCTTATTTTTCGCAAGGCGTTTGAAGCAGATGTCCGTGTCATCGAAAAAGCTTACAACCTGTCGGTGGAGTGGGAGAATCCCAGAGATGCATGTGTTCCCATCGCAGTCTGGTTACTCGACAATTTCTACGTCGTGCAGGAACAAATTCGAGACATCAGAGAGCATTTACCCGCCGCCTTCTTTCGCGAGTTACCAAAACTGGCGGATGGAGTGGCTCGCGTCCACAGGGTCGCCCGGGAACTGATTTCGCACTGCGACAACGCACTGGACGAGGACTTGATCGTACGCTTTGTCGATCAGTTTCAGATCAATGCGGAACTGACCATCGGCGAGACGTGGGCATGTCCCGTGATGTTGCGGCTGGTGCTCATCGAAAACCTCAGCGCGATTTGTTCACAACTGGTCCATGAGTACAGATCACTGCGGCAAGTTGACGCCATTCTGGTGACATGGGAACGTGAGGGACGTTTCCATTTTAACGATGGCTCCAGTCTCCAATGCGCACCAACTGTGATTGCGTTGGATGAATTGCTGCGAGATCGCGGCAGTGAGTACGCGGATGCGAAGATGTCACTCGATCGCCATCTGCAGTCGCTCGGCTGGAGTCTGGGTGAATTGCGAAAACTTGAGCAGCATCGGCTGGCTGCGAACCAGGTTTCCATCGGCAACATTATCACCAGCATGCGATTGCTGACCTCGCTTGACTGGGTAAGTTTTTTCGAACGCACAAATCGCAGCGAACGAGTGTTGCGGGCTGATCCCGTGCAGATCTATGATCAGATGGATTTTGCAAGTCGCAATCGCTACCGCACCGCCATCGAAGAACTGGCAAAACAGTCTACGCACTCCGAGACTGAAGTCGCTCAACACGCGCTGCGTCTCGCACGCATCGTATCGACTCAGGAATCCAACGCCGTCGACTCGACAATGGATGAAGTCGATAAAATTGCTGGCCACATTGGGTACTGGCTGGTCGATGATGGGCGGCTGCAGATCGAGAAGATCATCCAATATCGCCCGAAACTCAAGCAGCGTCTGCATCAATATTTTCGGCGACATCCCCGTCTCACCTATTTCG
>JAYVNW010001190.1:0-8620 GCA_043758225.1 Candidatus Kuenenia sp.
GCTATTTCCGGCAATGGCGGATTGACGAATACTCCAATTAGTTCCTTTACACGTGACCAGGGCTGGGGCATGGGAAAGCATGTCGGAGCGATTCCTAGCCTGGTCGGCGGACACGAAATCGGATTGTCGCATACAGGCAAAGTCTTTCAGATCACACAGGACTCGCTGCAACGTTGGTTCCGGTGGGTGGCGCATGTGGAGCGTGAACAATACCTTGTCTGGCTGCCTGCGTGCTTTATCGGCTTGGCATTGCCGAGCATGTTGTCGGTTCAGTTTCTTCCTCACAGGACTGTCCTGAAGGACAAATGGCAGGCTGCGGGGATGACGGCTGGCGGAGTTCAGGATGCCGTTGCCGCTGCAACCAATCCAACAATGGGCAGCGCTTTCTGGTACTTGACGTTGTTTTGTGGATTGCTCATTCTGGGCACCAGTATGATTGCGACAGCGGATGGGGTTTTGCGTCGATGGGTCGATGTCTTCTGGACATCCAGCAAACGCCTTCGAGCCTGGGATCCACGGCATATCGGACGACTCTATTTCGGAATGCTGTGTGTGTACATGGCGCTGGGATTCGTTGTTCTGATCTTCGTGCCGGGAGAAGAATTGCTCGTGATGGCCACCGGCATGATGTACAACTATGCCTTGGCGTTTAGCTGCCTGCATACACTCGTGATCAACACAACTCTGCTTCCAAGAGAACTCAGACCAAGACTCTGGCAGCGAGTTGCTCTCGTACTTGGATCTATCTTCTTCCTGAGTATGGCGATTCTTGCGACCTATGATTCTGCACCGAAAGTGATCAGGAAATGGCACGAGACTTTCGACAAACCCGTTGCAGCGGCGCAGCAGCCGTAGAAATCTGACGGGCAATTCGATCCATCCAACACAATCCAGGTCGAATCGCAGAATCCGGAGACTGACGTCTCACGGCTCGCCGGGTTCCGGCGAGCGGGGGAGGTTAGTCCACCGATTATGATGCCTCAACAGCTTGCTCATAGGCATCGAGACAAAAGTTTTTTTTAACGGCAAGCTGTTCAACGAATTATGCACAGAAATCTGTTACGTGTGCGAAAGATTCTCATGGCGACAGAAACTCAGCATTGCTTACGGCCCTGAACAACTCTGGATGTTCCAGTGCGGCCTGCGTCAGGAACTTGTCAGCACGGCTGGCAATTTCGAGTGTACTGGCGTCTTCCTTCGTTGCCTTACGACACTCTTCAGCAAACTGCACGATAGTTTTTTGCGTGGCCCGATCATTGACGCACTCTTCTTTAAACATGCGTTCGAGTTCAGGCCAACACTCCCAGTCTTTCCATCTCGCAAGATTAGTGATCGTTAGTATTCGAAGCTCATCATTTGAGAGCAGTTGCCGCATTGCCAATTTAAGTCGGGCTTCGGGAACCAGACTGCTCTCGTAGCTGTAGACAAATTGGATGGCCTGCACGGCGGCATGGATACTGTCCGTCGGAACGTCGGGCTGCAAGCGGGTTCTTTCGAGGAATTCAACTCCCTCTTCGGCAGTCAGCAGCAGATAGCCACCCATAAGCCCGTCAGTGCCGTATCGAAAAAACTGCGATTCATCTTTCCCTGTCGGCGGAACATCGCCGATTTGAGCCTGCAGAAACGTCGCGTCGTGTGCATCACCACAGAGACCCAGCATCATGCCGTAGAGTCCTAATCGTTCGGGAGTCATCATCGGATCGGCGATCCACTGCCTCAGCTTTTCACGAGGCATTTCGCTCTTCACGGCTTTGACGTCGTCGTACGTCGCGTTCGCAAATTCAGCCCATGCATCAATCGACAGCAGTGGATCTGGATGTTCCAGGAAGGCAAGATAATAAAGCAACCGCTGAGCCTGAGCTAATGATTGTGATGGTGCGTTTTTGATATACCGTATCGCCTCTTGTGACACGGGCGTGGATGAAGTCCATAAAATCAATTCAGGAATGATCAGAGAAGTTCGCTGGATTTTTTTGCCAGAATTTTCTTCAGACTTCAAACCGGCTGTTACAACACGACCTTCCTCAACGGAGTTCGACTCTTCACCGTCGCTCGTTGCAAACGTGGAACCTGCGGATGAACTAATGTCTGGCAGCGAACCGAACAGCAAAAACAAGTCTCCCGGTGCCCCGGCAATCTCCTGCTGCACCACGAATGCCTGGCCGGTTTGCAGGCGACCGAACTTTGCGGTAAGGTCTGCGCCTTGCAGGAATTCTCGAATGCGAACGGTGGATTGAGGAATCGCGGTCTTACCCGACCAAATAACCTCAAAGTCCAGCAGTTCAACAATCACAACCATGTCCGATGTGCTGATTTCTTCCACCAGCGTCATCGGCGGCGAAAGGCAAAACGGACACGCGCGAAGAGCACTTGTCGAAAGGAGCAAAATCAATGTAAGGCAACTGATGCTCTTGATTCGGCACGAACGATTCCAACATTGCGAAACTGCCACGACAGGCTCATCCTTGAAACTGTGACTATTATAACGAATCTAACAATCGTCCGTTAGCTTCTTCGTCTACCAGGAATCTGTGAAACGATACTATTCCATACAGCGAATTGTCCGGCAATTCGACCGGTTGCGAAAGCAGCAGGATTTCAGCAGAAATCGCCGATTTCGTAAACATATCTCTGTTGTGCGAAGAGCACCGCACGGTGCCCCTCAGCTCGGGATCTGCTCTATTCGTCCGGCGAACCGTAACGTCGAATCGTCCGTTTTGGACGCTCTCGAGTTCGAAAGGCTTCGAAATCATCGACTTTATATTCTGGCAAAACCGTATTAATTCGCTTTTCGATGTTGGTCAGCTCGCCGCCTTGTTGCAAGGTAACAAACGTAATTGCTCGGCCATTTTGATCCGACGAAAGACGGCCGGTTCGGCCAACGCGATGCACATAGTCGTCGCAATATTCGGGGATATCAAAATTGATGATGTGTGAAATTCCGCTGATATCGATACCGCGTCCCACAACGTCCGTGGCGATCAGCAAACGTAATTCACCTGCCCGTAGCGACTTGATCACAGAGTCACGTTTTCGCTGCGGCAGATCTCCATGGATCGCGGCGATGCGGTTGGACTTCAGACGTTTCGAAAACTCGTTGAACAGAGCATCTGCTCCTCGTTTTGTACGAGTGAATACGATGGCCTGTTGTGGCCTTTCTTTCGCAAGCACTCGAAGCAAAAGCGCCCTCTTACGATCTTCATCCACGGTGATGTAGTATTGTTCAATCGTATCGACGACAACTCGGTCCTCTGAAAGATCGACCATTTCGGGCTCGATCATATAACGCTGAGCCAGTTTCTCAACGGGCGGCGGCAGCGTGGCCGAAAGCAGCAACGTCTGACGCTCTGCTGGACACGATTTCAAAATACGTTCGATGTCCGGACGGAAACCGATGTCAAGCATTCGGTCCGCTTCATCGAGTACAACAATTTTCAAATCTCCCAACTTCAAATGCTGCCGACGCAACAAGTCGATCACTCGACCGGGCGTACCTATTACAACCTGCGCCCCGCCTTCCAGATCTGCAATCTGTCGACCAATCGGACGACCGCCAACTGCAAGGGCGAATTTGAGCTTTGATGTGCCACTCAGTTTCTTTGATTCCGCATGAACCTGCTCACCAAGTTCACGCGTTGGTGCCATCACCAGCAGCTGAACGCGTCCGACAGAGACATCCAGACGTTCCAAAGAGGGCAGCATGAACGCTGCCGTTTTTCCGGTTCCCGTACGGGCTTGACCAATGCAATCACGTCCCGTCAGAGCAATCGGGATGAAGGCCACTTGAATCGGGCTCGGCGTCTCATAGCCGATTTTTGTGATTGTTTTAAGAGTGGCGGGCGCGAGGCCCAGCTGTGCAAATGTTGAAATTGTTTCCGTCGTTACGTCCAATGCAAATTCCAGGATCTTCCGCCAACCAGAGAGTCATTTGAGCTTCCGTTTTGGCAGTTTAAGCATACGGAACTCCCACAGAGCCTCAATACAACGGGTGGCGAAAAACAGGTCGCGAGGCATGAAATCCGTGGATTTACAACTCTACGCCATCTTTCACGACCCGTCAACACTCCAGTGCGGCTGCAAGCCAGGACGGATGTGATCCGTGTTTTGCAGGTCCTTCCACCACAGTCAAGGGTTTCCCGAGTTCCAGAGTGAGCCCTGAAAATCGCCACGGCGGCCCATGCACCGACTCGCTCTGCGAGAATCATGGCTGGGCTTACTGGAAGATTCATAGTGAAAAACGCTAGACTCATGGGGTCAATTTCCTCAGTGGACGGCGAATAACGGCTGTTGATGGCAGTTGCAACCTCAGCAAACGCGGCTCCTGCCATCACAAAACCAAGCCTTCGGCATATAGTGTCTGAACGTTTCCACATCACGTACTTCGGTGACAAATCCATGGATGCTCTGTTCGATCTTTTCGGTAGTCTGATCAATGTGCTTTGGTCGCTGTTGGATGTTGTTGTCAATCTCTTCCGAGTCATCCTGCCTTGGCTACCACTGCTGGCCTGGGTAGGATTTTGGACCTTTGCGGTGAATTGGGCCAAAGCATTTCCGATACTTCGACGTGGTGGCTTCATCGGCATCCTGTTGCTGATGTTCGTCGCTGTAATTGTCTGGGGCGCGGTCGCTCCACCGGTAAATGGTAAGCACTTGATGCTGGGACTTTCTGTCAGTAATTATGCCGGAAAGTTTATTTACGTCACGATGCTCACATGCATCGCGTTACTTTGCGGATCCGCGCAGCTCTCAGTCGCCTTTGGACGACTGGGCGAATTCCCGGAAGAACCTGCCGAAGATTACCATGGGCACAACGGCCACGGCCATGACGACCATGGACACGGTCACGACGATGGACACGGTGGCCATGATCACGGGCACGTCGCACACGCTCACTAACCGCGTTTACCAGACAGAACACTTGCCGTATATCCGACTCTCCTCCCGCCAGGATACTCTCCTATGAAACAATTCACTCTGCTCGCCATGTTGGTCCTGTCTTCCACTTCAATAGGCGGTGACTGGCCTAACTGGCGGGGACCGCATGGCAATGGAACTGCCGACGGAACGGGTTATCCGACCGAATGGTCAGCGGACAAAAACATGATCTGGAAGTATGAACTGCATGGGCGCGGCGCTTCGACGCCAACCGTAGCCGGCGATTCGATCTTTGTCACGACAACAATCGATGGTCAAAACACGATCATCTGCATCGGCATGGACGGCAAACAACGCTGGTCATCAACATTGGGAGCAGCCGTCGAAGGAAAACCAGGCAAGGATGGAACTGGAGCAAACCCATCTACCGTTACTGATGGAACGTTTGTCTTCGCGTACTTTAAGAGTGGCGATCTTGGCTGCTATTCCGTTTCCGGCGAACAAAAATGGCATAAGAACCTTCAAACAGAATATGGCGACGACACTCTGTGGTGGGACCTGGGCACGTCGCCTGTCCTGACGAAAGATGCAGTAGTCATTACCTGCATGCAGACGGGGCCATCATACATCGCTGCATTTTCAAAAGCTGACGGTTCAGTCACCTGGAAGCAGGATCGAAATCTTGGTGCCCCGGAAGAAGCGGCTCAAAGTTATGCAACACCTGTCGTGGTCGATGAACCCGACCGGCAGGTCATCGTCGTACTTGGCGCGGATCATGTCACGGCACACAACGCAGCCAATGGCAAAGAGCTATGGCGTGTCGGTGGCCTGAATCCAACGAATCACAAATATTTCCGATCTATTGCCTCCGCAGCTGTATCCGATGGAGTCGTCGTTGCTCCTTACGCTCGCGGAGAATCGCTGACAGCGATCAAAATGGGCGGGCAGGGCGATGTCACATCCAGCCACATTGCCTGGTTCAATCAAGCAACCTCCGCTGATGTTCCTACACCAGCGATTGCCAATGGACGAATCTTCAACTGCCGGGACGCTGGCGATGCTCGCGGAACGATTGATTGCCTCGACCTGCTCACCGGCAAAAAAATCTGGTCCGGCGTGCTGCCGAAAAACCGTAACACGTATCGATCATCGCCAACCGTGGCGGATGGGAAACTCTACATCGCTCGCCAGGACGGCACAGTATTTGTCCTCGACGCCATGGGCAGCGAATTCAAGATTCTGGCCGAAAATTCGATCGCGGAAGAACACACTGTGGCGTCACCAGTTTGCATTGACGGCAAGATTATCCTGCGCACAGATACGCACGTGTATCTGATTGGAAAAAACGGCTGATCTGCCCAATTGAACTTCGCTGCAAGCGTAATCGATACTGCAGCCCCCTGATGAAGTTCACACTTTCTTTGAAGCAGAGATAATCTCAAGCCCGCAGGCCTGTAATACGGAAGTCTGTACGTTCAAATCATGCGCAGGGGAGAAGTCGGACTCCTTTTCGCCGCGAATGATTCTGGCCATATCAGCGGCATCATCAACGTAACGCACATACTTTGGAAAATGGATTTCCTGATATCCGTTCGCGTACTTGTCGCGAGATTCAGACAGTGTCACGCGAGCCAACGGGTTATCGAGCGGCTGGATATGAAACGTCCCTTCGGTGCCGCACACAACCAAATGACGACGTTGCCCGCCATCCACTTCAATCGCACTGGACTTCACTGTTGCCGTTGCCTGAGGATAGTCAAACACCGCCAGCATATTGTCCATCAGAGTATCATCGAATTTCCCTGATCGTCGAGGAAACGTGGCAACGCTCATCGGCTTACCGAGAACACCGACAACAAGATCGATAACGTGACAGCCCAATTCGAACATGATCCCGCCAGGAAACGCCGCCAGTTCACGCCGACTCGCTGGATCAACGACCTTGCTCATCACCGTGTGAACTTCAAATACGTCCCCCAGCCAGCCGCGTTTTAAGAAGTCTCGCAGCAGCACAACGCCAGGGTTGTAACGAAACATGTACCCCATCTGCAGCAGCAGCTTCTGCTTCGTCGCCGAGTGCAGAATCTTCGCAAACTGTTCCAGAGATTCCCCGGCAGGCTTATCGACATGCACATGCTTCCCTGCTGACACGCACGCTTCGGCTGCGTTCAGCAGATCCTTGACGTGTGTCTCCACCAGCACCGCCTGTAGCCCAGGCAAGTTCAGCAGTTGCTCCTGATTCATCCATGGAAGATCGCGATATAACTCCTGCGACTCCGCCCACTTCCGCAACTCCGCATTCGGTTCTACGACACCGACCACTTCGTAATCCGATGATTTGCGGTACACCGACAGTTTGTTGGCGTGAGCATGCCCCACACCAATCTGACCAATCCGAATTCGTGGCTTTGAAGACACAGCCGCATCCTGCCATGCCGCCACAGAACGCGAGACAGCCGACACAGCCAATGCTCCGCCGATCCCTCTCACAACCTGACGTCGATGGTATTTCAAATCGTTCTTCTTAGGCAACAGGAAACAGATTCGCTATTTGCCCGGCGACTGTATCACAATCCACGAGAAGAATCTCTCAATCATCGCTGCATCTGAAAACAATAGCAAACCGGCAATCATGCAGGCGAGCGGCATGCGTCAGCTTGCCAGTACAATTCTGCTCAACATCGTCGAATTGTCCTGTGAGCAACGTGGAGTTGGTCGCACGTCGCGAAGTCCATTTCTGCAATAAGGACCTGCATACGAGCAGACCTACCCTCGGCACGTATCGATGCGTCTGGTTTGGATTAACATGAGGGAGCAGAGAAACACAAACTCAAGCTGTGACTCTCTGCTCTCTCTGCGCCCTCCTGTTTAAATATCTGACATTGACAACTCTCAATGCACGTTAAGCGTAATTCACACATCACAAATCAACATCATCCGCAAAACTAGCGTCTTCCATGATGATGCGGTAGCGTTCGCTGGCATCTTTGCCGAGGAGTTGATGGAACGTCGCATCGGCTTCAAGCTGGCTTTCGATGTTTACTTTCAAGAGAACTCTGGCACGCGGGTCGAGTGTCGTATCTCGCAACTGGGCAGCGTTCATTTCACCCAAGCCCTTGAAACGGAGGACGACAGCTGTCCGATTAGCTGGGAGTGACGCCAGAATTTCCTCTTTCTCCACGTCGTGGCGAGCGTACATTACGTCTTTACCAACTTCAATTCGATACAGCGGCGGCTGAGCAATATAAAGCTTGCCCTGCCGAATCAGTTCCGGCATGTGACGGAAAAAAAACGTCAACAACAGTGTGGAGATGTGATATCCGTCACTATCTGCGTCCATGAGCAGAATGATCTTTGCATATCGCAACTGACCCACATCGAAATTTGTTCCGACTCCTGCGCCGAGCGTTTCGACGATGTCACGAATTTCATTACTCTCCATGATCTTTGACATAGTAAGTGATTCGGTGTTCAGGATTTTACCTCGAAGAGGAAGTACAGCTTGAGTTCCCGCTTTGCGTCCCATCACGGCAGTGCCACCGGCCGAATCTCCCTCGACGATGAACAATTCTGATTCCGCAGGATTTCTGGACTGACAATCGACCAGCTTTCCAGGCAGATTCGTCTTGCGGCCTCCAACGGTCTTGCGTCGCACTTCCGAAACTGCTTCACGGCTCGCCTGTCTCGCGCGGGCAGCGAGAACCATGCGGCCGAGAATCACGTCGGCCAGAGACGGATTATTGTT
>JAYVNW010001191.1:0-6275 GCA_043758225.1 Candidatus Kuenenia sp.
CAGGCGGCCATTCAGGCGTCTCTGACAGGGCACCTGGTTTTCAGTACGCTGCATACAAACGACGCGCCGAGTACATTTACTCGACTTATCGACATGGGAGTGGAACCGTATCTGGTTGCCAGCACAGTCGAAGGCATTCTGGCTCAACGTTTGGTGCGTAAACTTTGCGTCCATTGCAAGACTGCGACGCCGGTGGAGAAGCTGAAGATCCCCGTCGATTTTCCGAAGCCGCTTCCCGAAGCAATTTTTGAGCCACGTGGCTGTCGCGAATGTCGTGATACGGGATACTCAGGACGAATTGGTGTCTTTGAACTCATGAAAACGGACCCCATGATTCAACGCATGTGCGCGGAGAGTCGTAGTAGTGTTGAGATCCGCGATTACGCATTATCAGCAGGCATGACAACTTTGCGTTCAAGCGGTTGGGAACAAGTTCTTGCTGGCGTGACAAGTATCGACGAAGTACTTCGAATCACTCGCGGGGATATCATCGGTTAAACGGTTATGCCAGACTTCAAATACATAGCCAAAGAACTAACCGGCAAACAGATCTCAGGAACGCTCACTGCAGCCAGCGAGAAAGATGCGCTTGCGACTCTGGCATTGAAGAGTTTGTTTCCAGTTTCAGTCAAATTGACTGAACAGTCGAAGCAGCAAGCCAGCACGGGGTCCAGGCGAGTTTCGGCCAAATACCTCACGGTGTTTTACAACCAGTTGTCTGATCTGTTGAAGTCCGGTGTGCCGCTGCTGCGATCATTGCAGTTGCTGGAAGATCAAACGTCACATTCGACATTAAAGTCGGTAATTCAGGACGTTCGCGAACAGGTTGCTGACGGAACACGTCTGAATGATGCGATGCGTCGCCATCCTAAGACTTTCAATTTTCTGACGGTCAGCATGGTAAAAGCCGGCGAAGAGGGCGGCTTTCTGGAGGATGTGCTGGCCAGAGTTGCTGCGTTCACCGATCAGCAGGAAGAACTGAAGGGCAAAGTCACGGGGGCGATGGTTTATCCTTTGTTCCTGATGAGTGTAGGATTCACGATCGTAACCATCATGATGGTCTGGTTCGTACCGAAGTTTGCCGCGATTTTTGGTCGCATGGCGGAAGCAGGCACACTTCCGTGGGCGACGACAACCTTGCTCGCAATCAGTGACGTGATTCAGGAATATGGTCTACTGATTGTACTGGCCGTTATTGGTGCCGTCGTCGGAGTTGTTCTGTATATCAAGTCTCCGGATGGGTCTCGAAATCTGGATAAGTGGAAACTAAAAGTTCCGGGACTGGGCCCTATTCTGCAAAATCTGGCTGTCGCTAGATTCTGCCGCATGCTGGGAACGCTTCTGAAAAACGGAGTGCCTATTCTACAGTCGCTGCGTATCGCGAAAGATGCGAGCGGTAATGTGATTCTGGCCGAAGCAATCAGTATCGCCGCAGACAATGTCAGCAGTGGGCAGTCCCTGGCCGTTCCCTTGCGAGCGAGCGGTCAATTCTCTCGCGAACTCATCGAAATGATAGCGGTGGGCGAAGAGGCCAATAATCTGGAAAATGTGTTAATCGGGGTTGCCGACAATCTGGAAAAACGCACTAGTCGCCGAATCGACATGGTCGTCAGGTTGCTGGAACCGGTATTATTGCTGGTAATGGCGGTTGTTGTTACGTTCGTCATTGCCGCATTACTGTTGCCAGTTTTGAATCTTTCGACAACGGCTTAATTTTTGGAAATGCTGAACGAATTTGAAGATACGGTAGGTCTTTCCAGCGTTGTCAGGTGTTGAATGCTGGGTCCATAAGCTGCAAAATCGTTGCTGGGTTACTCAGGAGCCTGCTTGACCGGCAGTTCACAACAAAAACTCATTACATCAGAAGGAAAATAGAATGCGTCGAAGTCGAACTTTACAGCAACAGACGCGGCATCGATCCGGTTTTACGCTGCTTGAGCTTCTCATCGTGCTCGCGATTATTCTTGTCATCGCGGCGATGGTTGTTCCAAACCTCGTTGGTAGTCAACAGACTGCGAATGAAAAGGCAACTCTGGCGACGATCAAACAAATGGAAGGTGCCGCTGGGGCGTATGCTGCGGATCATGATGGTGTCTACCCTGTTGCGAGTAGTGGAACGGATGCCTGGAATGTCATGATGAATCCAGGAACATACAAAGGCCGCAAATTGAAACCAAATCTCGGCGAAATTCCGCTGGATGCCTGGGGAAATCCCCTGCAGTATGAATGGAATAAGGGCGGCGGTCATTCGAAAAACCCGAACGCCATAAAACCGGCAATCTGGTCTCTTGGGGCCGACAAATCAGGAGACGGAACTAACCCGAATGGAATCCCTTTGAACAACTGGACATCGATGGGCGCTGATCAAAATCAAAAGTAGTGACTTTCTCACTCCGTTGAATTAAACCCATACGAACGCTCGGAATCATACTGATGCCGGGCGTTCGTGCATGAAGTGAGCAATTAGATTTGAGTGCAATGGTTCTGGGACTACCAACAACTTTCCGAAACGATACTCCGGTCGAGATCAATGCTTCACGGGGTGGGGGCGTTTCCCGCTGCCGGATTCCCTTTCTTCGATCGAATCATTCATTTCGCAGCGGTTATACATTGCTTGAATTGTTGATTGTGCTCGCCATCATCCTGATTGTTTCTGTGATGGCAGCCCCGGCCTTGATGGAGCGGGTTCGAAGCGGCCACGTTCGGGAAGCCGCCCAGCACGTCAGCGAAGTTCTCGCGGCGGCTCGTACTTATGCCATAGACACAGGAGTTGACTATCATTTCCGCTTCGAAGTTAGTGGCAACAACGTGGTTGCGATTCCGGCTGAACCAGGCGAAACGCTCGGCAATTCGAATGGCTCTGATACCGATTCCGCTGATCTCCTCTATCACACGGGAAAACTGCCAGACACTATCGTTCTTCAATACAGCCATGGCAGTAAATCGGGCACTGAAACGTTAAAAGGGACGGCATTTGGTAACCTTCAAAACGGCGGCGAACTTGCGTCAAAGAATTGGTCGAAGCCGATCTTGTTTCGTTTCGACGGAAGTTCTGAAACGATGACATTTCGCGTGATGGATAAAGAACAACGCAGTTGCGATGTTTCTGTGCGTGGTTTGACAGGAGCAATCTCAACCTCCGGCGTTTTCATTATGGAGGAAAAATGATGCAACGCATTCAATGCACGCAGGCAATCCCTCACCAGGGAGTTCAGAGCGTTCGCAATCGCCGCGGTTTAACACTACTGGAGGTCCTGGTTTCCGTTGCGATTTTTCTGGGTTCATTTACGGCGATTATGCAATTGCTCAATACAGGGCAACAGGCAGAAGTTTCTGCTCGATTACAATCCGAAGCTGTGCTCCGATGCGATGCAAAAATGGCGGAAATTGTTGCAGGTGTTGAAAAGCCCGTCTCATCGGCAGAAAGTACATTTCCAGACGATGAAATTGGAAACTGGAAATGGTCGGCGAATGTCACGAACGGCACCGCTACAAGCCTTTTGAAAATCACCGTCACTGTTGAACATACACCTGACGGAAAGAATCCGAACGCAGCCTTTACGCTAACGCGTTATATGCGCGACCCTCAATTGTTTATTGATGCTGCGCTGGCAGCAACCGCAGCAGCGGCCGAAACATCATCCTCGTCCAGAACTTCATCGAACTCAGGCGCATCTTCTAAGTCCGGGAATACAACAGGAACCGGTACTACTGGCGGCGGAAACAACGGTGGCGGAAACGGCGGTGGCGGAAACGGCGGTGGTGGAAACGGTGGTGGTGGAAACGGTGGTGGTGGAAATGGCGGCGGTGGAAATGGCGGTGGTGGAAATGGCGGTGGTGGAAACGGCGGTGGTGCAATCAAATCAATTGAGTAATCGGGAACGGGGAAACCAAAGTGATACGACGAATGAAAGCGCCAAAAGGATTCACTCTGCTGGAGTTGCTGATTTCTATCGGACTCACCGCGATCCTG
The DNA here is from genome assembly GCA_043758225.1 of Candidatus Kuenenia sp. GTDB lineage: Bacteria > Planctomycetota > Planctomycetia > Planctomycetales > Planctomycetaceae > SXXK01. The sequence continues at coordinate 3,974 of JAYVNW010001191.1, forward strand.
ATGGTTGCACTTTTCTCCGCGATGAATATCTACCTCCGATTGCAGGTTGATAGTCATGAAGAGATTACGCGACACCAGGTTTCCCGCTCGCTGTTGAGGCAGATCACTCGAGATATTCAGTCTGTCGTTTTCATCAAGAAAAAGGCAACCGATGATTCAACGACGTCAACCTCCGGTAAGTCCTCCACCAGCACAGGTTCAGGCTCAACCGGAAGTGGAACCAGCGGCGGTTCAAGTGCCACCGGCGGGACTGACCAGACGGGCGGACCATCACAGTCCGGCGGCACAGGGCAAACCGGTGGTTCATCCATGTCAGGAGGAACTGGCTCAACGTCGAATGCGGACGACAGCGGCACGACCGCAGCCATGCTGACCTACACCAACGGGATTGTCGGTACAGCAAACGATCTGTTGTTGTATGTCAGCAATCCGGACAAATCATTGTCGTATGTTGATGCCCAAAGTCTGACATCCACAGATGAACGCACGGGGGATCTTATGATCGTCAGGTATCTAGTAGCCGATACGGCTGGTGGAGGTCTTTCTGGTTCGATCGCGAAGAAACTTGGCGGATCAAGAACCGGGCCGATCGGACTCGTTCGAATCACTGGTGATCTGTTCGGCATGAGCAGTGCGGTGCAGTCAGGTAAAGAGGAAGAGTTTACGTCAGTTGATGCTGTCGAAGCCAAAGAAGTGTCGAAGATTGTGTTTCAGTATTATGATGGCACGCAATGGCAGGAAACCTGGGACAGCACTGAGCTAATGGCATTGCCAAAAGCAATTGAAATCGTGATTACACTGCACCAACCGGCCGCAAACGAAGATCTGAGTTCCACTGACACGCCGGATCCGTATGCTTTTGGAGAAACCAAACACCGAATGGTTGTCGCGGTACCTCTCGCAGAATCATTAACGGAGGAGACTGCGTTATGAAGCACGCTCAAAAACACTCATGCTGCAATGTCAAAAATGCAGTTGCATTACCGTGTCACCGTGGAGGATTCGTATTGTTGGTTGTGACAATCGTTCTGATCCTGTTGTCATTGGCCGCGTGGGCTTACACAAATAAAATGGTCATCGAAAAAGACGCCACAATGATGTATGGGCGCGATGCGGAGGCGCGAATGGCTGCGGAGTCAGCTATCGAATACACGGCCATTCAGATCGGCAATCTGCAAAAAGATAACAAGCTGAATGTCTTTCACAACACGACACTGTTTCGTGGCCAGATTCTGGAAGAAGTGGCTGACAATCCTCGAGGGCAATGTCGTTTTACAGTTCTGGTTCCCAACGAACTGTCTTCCGCCAAAGGCACTTCTGTTCGATTCGGCCTTGCCCGGGAAACCGCCAAGTTTAACATCAATCGTGTGACGGAATTTGACGACGACGATGATGACGCGACGACAGCGTTTACCGCCATTTCTTTCGTGCCAGGCATGACTGAGGAAATCGTCAACGCAATTCTGGACTGGATCGATAGCGACGAAGAGGCTCGCGTGGGTGGAGCTGAGTCGATTTATTATGAGGGGCTGGCTGTGCCGTATCCATGCCGAAACGCCCCATTCGAATCCATTGAAGAACTGCTCCAGATTCAGGGAGTGACGCATGAATTGTTCTACGGCGAAGATGCCAACCGAAACGGGGCTCTGGATCCTAACGAAGACGACGGCAACGAATCTGCGCCCGACGACAATGCTGACGGAATCCTCGACGCTGGCTGGAGGGAGTACTTCACTGCTTCAAGCAAAGAACTCAATACAACAGCAACGGGCGACAGGAAGATCAACATCAACGGGACAATTCTGACCGAATTGTACGACGAGATTGAAGAAGCGGCTGGTGCTGACGCCGCGAAGTTCATTATCGCGTACAGACTTTGGGGCAATGAAAATGCAGATCCTGCGACCGTCAAAAGTCTGACGGTGGACCAGAAAGAACTGGCGCAGGCAATTGCAGGTGTCGCTACGAGTCAGGATGGTATTTCGATTACTCGCGCTGGAATGAATCTGAATCAAGTCGCGGCATTTTCATTTCGATCAATTTACGACGTCATCGATGCGGAGCTTGATGCAACAATTGATGGTGCGCCGCAAACCTTGCTGAGCCCGTGGACATCTTCTGGTCTTGCCGACCAGATGCCTGACTTTGAGGCACAATTCACACATGTTGACGATGAGTTTCTCGATGGACGAATCAACGTCAACATTGCTCGCCGCGAAGTACTTCTGGCGATACCCAATATGACAGAAAGTGTTGCCGATCAGATTGTCGAGCAACGCCCGGGTGTTGAATCCAGCGGGGC
>JAYVNW010001192.1:0-4494 GCA_043758225.1 Candidatus Kuenenia sp.
TGCGTCGCAATTGGTCAAAGCGTTGAAGCAGGAAATCGGCATTCCGATCCACTTCCATACGCACGACACTGCTGGAATTCAGGCGGCTTCGATTCTGGAGGGCAGCAAAGTCGGACTCGATATCGCGGATGCCGCCATGGCACCGATGTCCGGTGGGACGTCGCAGGTGAATCTCAACACGCTCGTTGAGATGTTGCGGTTCGGCGATCGCGACACGGCTCTGAATTCCGACCGCCTGGATTCCATTGCCGAATACTGGCGCGAAGCACGTGATTTCTACACGCCGTTCGAAAGTGTGTCGCTGGCAGCAACTGCCGATTTGTATCGCCACGAAATGCCTGGTGGCCAGTACACGAATTTGTTCGAACAGGCTCGAGCGCTGGGCCTGGCGGATCGCTGGCCGGAAGCGTGCCGCATTTATGCAGAAGTGAATCAGTTGTTTGGTGATATCGTCAAAGTTACCCCAACCAGCAAGTCCGTCGGCGACATGGCGTTGTTCATGTTGGCGAATAATCTGACGTGTGAAGATGTGCTCAATCCGGATCGTGACATCGCGTTTCCGGTCGGAGTGATCGACTTGATCAGCGGCGGTATGGGCCAGCCTCCAGGCGGTTTTCCTGAAGCCGTGAAGAAACGCGTGCTGCTGGGCAAGCAGGAGTTTGTCGGACGTCCGGGTGAAACTCTGCCGCCTGCCGATATGGAGGCTGCCAAAACCAAAGTTGCGGAAATGGTGGAAGGCGAACCTACCGGCCAGGATGTGATTTCATGGCTGCTGTATGAACGCGTATACGAAGAATTTGCGAAGCATCAGATGACATATTCTGATGTCAGCATTCTTCCAACACCGAACTTCTTCTTTGGTCTTGAACCGGGTGAAGAGATTTCAATCGACATTGAACCGGGCAAGACGCTCATTATCCGTTTTGTATCGGTCAGCACGCCGCATGCTGACGGCACTCGTACGGTTTTCTTTGAGCTCAACGGTCAGCCGCGTGAAATCACAGTGACAGATCACTCGGTCGAAGCTTCTGCCGAAGCCAGCATCAAAGCTGATCCTGCAATCGCTGGCCAAATCGGTTCAACGATGCCCGGGATGGTCGTGGCAGTGGCCGTTAAGGTTGGCGATCCAATCAAAAAGGGCCAGAAGTTGCTGACTCTGGAGGCCATGAAAATGGAAACCACGATCACTGCGGACCTGGACGGTAAAATCCGAAATGTCCTCGTTCAGCCTGGACGCCGGGTCGAAACCGGAGATTTGCTTGTGGAGATTGAGGCGTAGCAGCAACCAAAAGTAAAACGGCTGAGGTGTCTATAGCGACACCTCAGCCGTTTTCTCACAGTCGGTCGCAGCTGAAATTTCGGCTATCAGCGTGTCCAGAATCCCAAGCTGGGCTGGACTCAGCGAAGCGACAGAAGCGCCGGGGTTTCGAGGAGTCGCTCTCCAACCACGGAAACCCTCGAAAACTGAACCAGTCGTTAAGCGACTTCCCAGCCCGCTCGATATTGTTTGGTAATTAGCTTGGCAGCCTCGGGCACGTTGGTCGCCACGAGATTTGCGGCATCCCAGTCCAGTGCTTTGCCAAGTCGATAGGCGACGTTGCCGAGCAATACGGTTTCCGTCAGAGCGCCTGAATAATCGAAGTTGCAGGTTGTCGGCGAGCCGTCCTTGCAGGCCTTGATCCACTCGGCATGGTGGCCGATGGAGTTTGGAATGGTTTCTGCTGGTGGTTTGAAGCCGCTGAACTTATCTCCCGGAAACAGCTTGTACTTGCTGTAGTCTGCGAACATCATGCCGTCGGTTCCGACAAACATCACGCCGTTGGCCGGTACGGTCTGGCCATTCACTTTCTTTGGAATCATGTCGCCGTCATACCAGGTGAGTTTACAAGCTGGCATTGATCCGCGCGCCGGGAAGTCGTATTTGACGATCAGGCCGAGAGGACAGGTTTCCGGATGAACCGGAGGACCTTCTGCTTCACAGCGAGTTGGATGGCGAAGATCTAGAGCCCAGAATGGCAAGTCCATATAGTGGCAGGCCATATCGCCGAGTGTACCTTGGCCGAAGTCCCACCAGCGACGCCAGTTGGCCGGATGATACATGCCGTTTGCATAAGGTCGTTCCGGAGCGGGGCCGAGCCACAGATCCCAGTTCAGATTGGCTGGAACTGGATCAGCCTGTGCTGGTCGTTCGCCGCCGCCCCAGCCTTTCCCGACCCATACGTGAGCTTCGGTGACGTCACCAATTGCACCGGACTTAATGATTTCGACAACGCGCCGGTAGTTGTTTTCAGCGTGGATCTGAGTGCCAAGCTGAGTCGCCACGCCTTTTTCGGCAGCAGCTTTTGTGATGAGCCGTGCTTCGAACACGGTATGTGTCAGCGGCTTTTCGCAATACACATGTTTGCCAGCACGAATCGCGCGAATTGATGCAGGAGCATGATGATGGTCGGCCGTACCGATGACGACGGCATCGATTTTATCACCTTCCGCTTCGATCATTTCGCGGTAGTCGGCGTAGCAGCGGGGTTCGAGCTGATTCTTTTCAATCAGCATCGCCTTGGCCTTGGCGAGGTAATTTGAATCCACATCAACGATCGCCACAATGTTTTCGCTCATGACGCCATTGACATCTTCGGCCGCTCGGTTTGCAGTGCCGATACAGGCAATATTCAGTTTTTCAAGCAAGCTGCGAGTTGGTTTCGCACCGGCCTCAGAAACGAAGAGTGACGACGACAGGAAGGCGGCCGATCCGGCTGCAGTCGTCTGCAGAAACGAACGACGATTTGGGTTTGGCGTAACCGCCATGGCAGGAACCTTTCAGATAAAGGCTGATTAAAAGGCGAGATAGAGAGCGCAACACAGGTCACAGGATAAACAGCTTACCGATGAAATGACAACGATTACGCGTCAACTTTCTTCCGCGTCTGGCGAGAGCCGTAAAATGTTCAGAGTGTTGACGGAAGAAGAGTTCAGCAGTATGGTGCATAAACACATCCCCTCACATTAGTTTCTGTCAGTGCCCGTCGTTTCGGAACATACTCCTGTCAGCGTCTTACTCTGTTTCTGGCGCGCACGGTGCGTGTATCTATCGGGAAGCGAATAACGTGAACGGCTAATGTCAACGAGCCGGGAGGCTCCTTTGGGTCAAGGGCTCTCTGCCCTCGTTAGAACGTGTGTTTTACTCGTGTGTGGGACGTCCCCATGTTCCAGTATTCCAGCGGCACTTTCCGGAAGGCATGGCTTGCCAGAAATTGATGTATTGATTGTCGGCCAGGGGCTTGCAGGTTCGTGTCTCGCATGGTCGTTGCACTGGGCTGGCAAGCGATTGATGATTGTAGATCGCGGCGAACAGTTCACCGCGTCCAGAGTTGCCGCGGGGTTGATCACTCCGCTGACGGGCCGACGGCTGGCACGCTCGCCACGATACGAAGAAATTTATCGGCAGGCGTCAGCATTTTATCAGCGGATTGAGGTTGAACAGAATCTGCAGCTTCTGACAGAAAAGCCCGCGATTCGAATGTTCGCGAATGATGAAGAACGCACGCTCTTCCAGCTGAAGTTTAGCAATTCCGACATTGACGTCGCTGCAATGACTGATGAACACGGCAAGGTGTTCGGTGTCGAAATGCGGCGCGCGGCACGTTTGAATGTTTGTCGATTTCTTGATCAGACTCGTTCGTATTTTTCTTCGCTTGATCAATACTTGCAGGCCGACTTGTCTGCTGACGCTGACATTCAGGTGGCAGATGATCGAGTATCAATTGCGTCGCTGAATATTTGCAGTTCCGCAGTGGTGTTTTGTCAGGGGTGGCAGCCGAGCACGAATCCTTGGTTTCCCGAAACCCCGGACGGCCCCGCCAAAGGCGAAATTCTGCGAGTAAAACTGGCCAACTATGCAGACGACAAAGTGGTGCACCAGGGCGTCTGGGTCGTGCCGGATCCGTGTGAAGGTAAAGTCAGCAGTTTCCTTGTTGGGGCAACGTATGACCGGAATGAACTGAATCAAGAGCCGACCAGCAACGGCCGGCAGGAATTACTCAAAGGCCTGCAGCAGATTACAGATTCAACTCCGGAAGTCATCGAACACGTTGCAGCCGTGCGTGCCGGTACTCGGCGACGCAAACCGATCCTTGGGCAGCATCCGGAGCATGAACATGTCTATGTTCTGAATGGGCTTGGGTCGCGCGGGGCTCTGCTGGCACCGGTCGCGGCTGACGTTTTGAAGAATATTCTGTTTGGTGATCCAGTCAGCAGGGATTTGCAGGAAATCATTGATGTTCTGCCTGGCAAGCAAACTGTTGGTTTGACCACAAACGTGAGCCCTAAGGCGCTAGCTGCGGGTGTTGTCCCAGTGTCGTCTACACACTCACCCGCAGCGAGCTCTTTGCGGCTCACTAAATCATCAGCGGGCAAGTCGCTGACTCAACTCGCACACAATGTCATCCGCAGAATTGTGCAGCCGGGCGATACTGTGATTGATGCCACGGCGGGCAA
>JAYVNW010001193.1:0-2349 GCA_043758225.1 Candidatus Kuenenia sp.
CAGTTTATCGCGGCGGCGGTCCGGGTCAAGAGGAAGACAACTGAGAAGGCAATGTCTCACGAATTGGAAGTGTTTCGCGTGTTTTCAGGTGAACAATCAGCATCAGAATGCGTGGACGGGGTTATACTTGCCAGACGATTTGCAATTCTCAATGGAATCTCGCTATGAATCCGATGTCACTTCTCCTGCTTTTTGCAACTTTCCCAGTGGAAGCAAATACGTCCGACGCTTTGTTTGGGAAGCTTGATCAGAACCACGATGGCACGATCACCGCTGATGAAATCCCCGAATCGCAGGGGTCATTTTTCCGCCGCGCGCTGCGTGTTGCTGATCAGAATGAAGATGGGACGTTGACCAGAGAAGAGTTGGCGGTTGCTCTGACTGATCCCAAGCCCATTCAGCTTCCTGGCGCGAATTTAGGCAATCGCATGGCGGGAATGGACTTTAAACAGCTCGACCGAAACCGCGACGGCAAGCTTTCCAAAGAAGAATTGCCACCGCGCATGAAAGAATTTGCGGATCGGATGGATACCAATGGCGATGGGATCATCGACGCCAAAGAGTTGGCTGCTGCGATCAAACGCCGCGACGCCATGAAGAAGTAGTCTTCGCCGAATCGGACGTTGCAGAGTTCTTTCGGCGTCAGATCAACAAACCAGACCGCCTCACTTCACGCGGTTATATCCATTCAACGCCGCCACGCGGTAGGCTTCGGCCATCGTTGGATAGTTGAATGTCGTGTTGATGAAGTACAACAGAGAATTGGCTGTACCCGGTTGAGCCATGATGGCCTGACCGATGTGAATAATCTCTGTCGCATTCACGCCGAAGCAGTGGACTCCCAGAATCTCAAGCGTCTCGCGGTGGAACAGGAGCTTCAGCATACCGATCGGACGTCCCATGATCTGGGCGCGAGCCAGGTTTTTGAACATCGAGTGTCCGACTTCATACGGTACACATTCATCAGTGAGTTCTCGTTCGGTTTTGCCAACGCTGCTGATTTCGGGACTTGTGTAAATGCCGGTCGGGATGTCATCCAGCCGGAACTGATCGGAATCGCCTTCGCCAAGATGACGTGCGGCGAATCTTCCCTGAATGTATGCCGCGCTTGCCAAAGCTGGCACGCCGATCACATCGCCCACCGCATAGATATGCGGCTGTGAAGTTTGAAAATGAGCATTGACCTCAAGTTGTCCGCGATGATTGGATGCCAGACCGGCAGCTTCCAGACCCAGGCCTTCAGTATTGCCGGAACGACCATTGGCCCACAGAAGAATGTCACTCTTCAACTGCTTCCCGGATTTCAAATGCATCACAACGTGGTCGTCAAACGTCTCGAGCTTTTCGAACGTTTCGCTGTTTCGCATCCTGACGCCGGTGTCGCGCATGTGATAGGCGAGAGCGTCACAGATTTCGTCATCGAGGAATTCGAGCATCTTGGCGCGAGTGTTGACGAGGTTCAGTTTGACCTGCAAATTGCGAAACATCGACGCATATTCGCAGCCAACCACGCCTGCTCCGTAGATAGTCATCGACTTCGGAGTTTCGGGCAGATTCAGAATTGTGTCACTGTCGAAAACTCGCGGATGATTGAAATCGATTTCCGGCGGACGATAGGGACGCGAACCCGTGGCAATGACAAAATGCTTTGCATGAGCGATCGTGGTGCTGCCGTCGTCGTGTGCGACACGAATGCGATTCGCATCCAGAAAGCAGCCTTGGCCGCTGAGCACTTCCACATCATTGCGGTCGTAGAAACTGCGCCGCATTGCGACCTGCTGATCAATAATCGACTGAGCACTCCGGCGGAGGTCGCGAAAGCTGACTTCCAGATTGATGCCGAGTTGCCGGAATACGGGTGCCGAATTGACATCCATCAGGCGATAGATGGCAGCTCGCAGTGCCTTGCTGGGAATGGTTCCCAGATGTGTACATCCGCCACCAATCTGCGCCATGCGTTCAATCACGCCGACGCGTTTGCCTTGCTTGGTTGCTTCCATCGAAGCGCCTTCGCCGCCCGGACCAGCGCCAATGACGATGACATCGAAATGTTTTTCATGTGGTGGGTGCATGGTTGGGTTTTCAGTATTCAGTGTTCAGTGTTCAGTGTTCAGTATTCAGTATTCAGTTCGAAATCTCAAATCTCAAATCGGAAATCAAAAATCGCGGAGTCCGCAGTGTCTCAGCAAGGCATTCGGGTCTGGTTCACGGCCTCGGAAATCGCGAAAGATATCCATCGGATGACGACCGCCACCTTGAGCCAGGATCGTATCACGGAACTTGCGACCTGTGTTTGCCACTGCGTCTTCGTCGTCCAAACCGGCATCTTCGAAGGCTCCAAAGGCATCT
>JAYVNW010001194.1:0-7667 GCA_043758225.1 Candidatus Kuenenia sp.
TGCAATCGAAGGCAATTAGACAGTACGACAATGGCTTCTGCGCCTTGCTCGCGTTCGAATGCGGAAAGTACTTGATGCCGAAGAATCCGGCACACTCGACCAGCTGTAGCAGCTTCCCAGAAATCCGTCAGGGGATGCACACGGCGAACACGGTTGAAAATTGAAAGCCCGCCGTTTCTGATGTTGTTACGCAGCACAACACCCGATAGATTCATAACTTCTCGGGGGCAACAGAGAAAGCGTTCGGATGCCGTTCTACATTTTCCACTGGACCGAAGAATCCCTGCAGCACATTGTGGAACATGGCGTGACTCAGGATGAGTTACACGGAAGTCGTGATGGATGCGACCGAGATTCAAGCCAGCCGCAGTACTGGCCTGCCAATCGTGTTCGGTACCACGTCCACCGGCAAGCGTTTGGCGTGTGTGTTTGAAGGGGTCGATGAATTCGAAGTGGAAGTCATTCCCGTGACTGCCCTCGAAGTCTGATTCAGAGAGGGTTTGACAATGCGTAAGGCTGTGCACAAAACGAAAACTCTCACACCAGCCGAAAGCCAGCGGATGAAATCATGGCAGGCTCAACTGGTCGCTGAGCAGGCTGAAATCAAGGCTCGCGGCCGTCAGATTCTGGATGCCCACGATGCTGCGATTGCCGAATTGCTGGCCAGCCTCAGAGCAGCTCGCAGCGAATTGGGGCTGAGTCTGGCAGACCTGCAGACTCGAACCGGAATCGATCGAGCCCAGCTCAGTCGCCTACTGAGCGAATTGGGCGTTGTTGGAAACCCAACAGTCCAGACTCTCGAGCGTCTTGCGGCGGCTTTCGGAAAACGTGTCGTTCTGTCGCTACAGGATGCCGTGTAGCGTCGCTGCGGGTTCACTCACTCGAATCGCTGCGGGCACGACAATTTAGGCCCGCGACTTCGTTCACGCCATCGCTGGGACACCGCATCAACCTCGAAGTGCAGTTTCAAACCTCAATCTCCCCACGCCCCACCCGTGGTAAATACGCGAGGACGATCTCCCGTCAGTGGCAATCGTAGCTGACGCCAAACCAGGCATCACGCGATTCACCGGCAGCCGCACCGATGTCGGATTCGCACATCCCTCTTCGGATTCAGAGCTCTGTATGTCTGCCGAGTGCGGGTTACAGTCTGCGCGGCTCATTCCGGTAGCCAGACCAGACGCGCCGGCCCGGCTGTTGCTGATTCAATCGCGCGATAACGCCTGCCAGGCTCAGCCAATCCTAACTGCTGTTGCTTTCCGTCTGGCCAGCGGATCTCGACAGTTGGACGTTGTCCTCCCGGAATGCCGAAGTGAGCTTCTGGAGCAAACGATGAACTGTAGCTGCCGCCACCTTTCACAGCGCGCCATTGTTTCTGCAACGATGTTGAAGCATAAATGACAGCTCCCACGGCGTGGCGCGAGGAGCTTGTTCCCGCCAGTTCGATGTTGAGGAAACTGCTCGAAATCGTCGATGTATTCCTGAAGGCTGTTGCTGGCATGTTAAGTTGACTGACGACCATGTCAGGTCTTCCATCGCGGTCGAGATCACCGATCGAAAGTCCACGGCCATTCCGAGGTACCATCAGGTCCGGGCTGTTGCCCGCCGCTTCAATGAAATGGGTCTCGTTCTGGTTGTCGAATATTAACATTCTCTGCAAATAGGGCGCGTGGCTGGGAACGTATTGCACATGGCCATTCGCGGCAAGGATATCCTCGTCACCATCCAGATCTGCATCGCAAAACCCAGCCCCCCATCCAACAAACTTTCCGGCCACTGAATTAATTCCCGTGACATCACTGACATGCCGAAAAAATGAACCCGTTTGATTTCGATACAACGCGAAAGCTTCGCGCTCATAATTGGATACCCAGAGGTCACCCTGACCGTCGTTGTTGTAGTCACCGAAATCAATGCTCATGCTGCCGTCAGGAGTACCTCGATCGCTGACGCTGCTGCCGCTGGCCTGTGACACATCAGAAAATCCCTGGCCAGCGTCATTCAACAGCAGGAAATTCCCAACTGTGTCATTGGAAACATAAACATCAATGTCATTGTCCTGATCGATGTCAGCAGCCAGAACTGCCAATCCCTTACCTTCCTTTGGCAGTCGAAACTGGACCGTCTGGTTAAGAAACCCTCCACTGCCATCACTGAGGAACAAGGCATCATCGACGCCTGAGAACTGTCTTGGAGGACAGACGTCTCTTGTCTTACCGTCCGCTGCAAAACACTGCGGATGATTGTCGAAAGACCAGTCCACATAATGAGCAATATAAACATCCGGGTTGCGATCCCCATTAAAGTCACCCCAGGCGGCACTGCTGCTCCAGAACGGATCGTTTAGTCGCGACTGACGGGTAATGTCCTCGAACGAGCCATCGCCGAGATTTCGGAACAATTGAACGCCACCGTAGCCGGTGATGAGCAGGTCACAGAAACCATCGTGATCCAGATCTGTTGCCGCGGCGCCATGATTGAAGTGGGAAGCGACCATCAGCCCTGATATCTCCGAAACATCCGTAAATCTCCCATGAAGGTTACGCAGAAGTCCTGTTCCATTCCCACGCACCTCACGGTTTTCCAGCGAGCCTCCTCGGGGCAGCACGATGTCCAGCCATCCGTCCCCGTCGGTGTCACAGATTCCGACACCACCACCAAGCGACTCGATGATTGCTTTCTCTCCAGCCTGCTGACCGTTGGTATAACTTATTGCGGGAATCGCGTCGCGGTCCATCTCTTTAAAGCTGATTTTACTGGTTTCTGAGGCAATCGAAGCTGCGGCCGGCGCGGTGTCCGGAGTCTTCGCGTCAGGCACGGCGTTCGCCTGGTGTTCTGGACTTGTGATCCTGTTCGAATCGACTCTCGACAACTGTTCACGACATCCGCAAAAAATCAGCACTAGAATGGAGATGCGGAAAACGCGAAAACCGACAGTTGTGGTCTGGAAAAGTGCGCCGGGTGAACACGACACACCATCGACTGCATGGGAAAAGTAATGATCACGCCAGCAGACAGGCAAGCATTGTTCCTGTAAACACTGCGGCACCGTCATCTCGCTGCGCCATTCACCAGGTGGGCTCGCTGCCGTTGTTGAAAACCTTGAAATGCCTGCAACACAACGGCATCGCGTGGGGCGAGTCCCACGGCAGCCTGATACCACATCTCTGCGCTGAGGTCGCGACCGAGCAACTCAGCCGTTTGCGCAAGTCGAAGTCGAATTGCCGCGTCGTCCGGCTGCTCGATGGCCTGTTGATGAAGGTCCGAGAATTGCTTCGTCAACGTCATCAGTTCATCAGAGCGGGCTCGAGCGACAGATGCCAGCTCGGACTGTCCGGACGATGCAAGGACGTCAGCCAGCCTGCCATGCAACTGAGCTTCTCCGGGATGCCGGTTAATCGCGTTCTTCAGAAGCAGCTCAGCCTTTTCGAATTGCTGCTGTTCTTCTGCAAGCCGCACAGCCACGAGAGTTGCCGCGATGTTATCACAGGACAAAGCGAGCGACTCGGCGGCAAATTTCGCAGACTCCTCGAAGCGTCGCACCGCAAGGCAGGCTTCGGCGCGAGCGGCCAGAACTTCTGCATTGAATTCACTCGCTGACAGGCCATCGACTATATTGTCGCGATTCGCGGCTGGAATGGCAGCCAACGTTTTGATGGCTTCGTCGTACTGTCGCAGCCGAATCAGACACTCTCCTTTGCGGAGCTGACAATAAACTCGAAACGCGGGTGCAGACTCCGAGAGATCAATGGCAGCATTCCATTGAATCAGCGCTTCATCGAAGCGCTCAAAATCCTGGAGGATCATGGCGTGAAGCCGGTAAGACCGAAAATCACTCGGCGAAAATCTGGCGATCGTTTCCAGCACATTCAGGGCATCATTCATGGCACCTATGTCATAGTAGGCAGAAGCCAGAAAGCGGTGACCATCCTCGTGTCCGGGATCGAGCGACACGACCTTCTGAAGGACAGCGATGGCCTCACGGTAGCGCTGCATCAGGTATAGGATACGCCCGGCAGCGGCGAGTGCAGGGACCGCTGTGTCAGGGGTCTTTGCTGCTCTGTTGAGACTTCTCAACGCAGATTCAACGTGCCCATCCGCCGCCAGTCTCAATCCGAGCAGTAGCGTCGTATGGGACTGGAAGTCCGGATTGGAGGAAAGTTCACGCCTGATCGATTCTACAGTAGACCAGTCCTCGGAATGAGCAGCCTGCATCGCTTCTTCGAATCGATCCTGCAACGTGGCGGACTGCCCCTGCAACATCCGGAACGCAATGACTGTCATCACAACCGTCAACGCAGAACCTGCTGCCAAAAGGCGTTGTCCGTTCCAGAGCATCATTGGGATCTGCCTCCGGCACTAATCTTCCAGCTTAAACTCAAACATGTTCTCGCCATCGATTTTGACCGTTGCTGTCAGCGGTGAAGCCTTGCTGTCGGTGTATTTTTCCGGGACGAGTTTCTTGAATTCCATCGCAGGATTGGTCTTGAATTCCTCCATGATTTTCTCCATATCCTGCTGTTCGTTCTTTGTTACCGTCACAACATACTCGCCAGGAGTTGCACCGGAAACCTCGTGCTGCGGATCAATGTAGGTCGTAAGCGTAAACTCCCCATCCGCATTTGTTGTCCCTTGGGCCGGCAAGACGTCCTTGTTATCCAGTTTTGACACGAACCCGACCTGAGCTTCAGCCAGGGGCTTGTCCTGATAAATGATCTTTCCGGTTACGGTCACGGTTTGTGGAATCTCCGGGCCACCGCCACAGCCTGCGGAACCAAGCATCACGGTGACTGAGAGAATGGTTATGAGTGCCGAAATTCTGTCGAACATGATGGACCCCGCATGTCAGAAAAGTGGAAATGGAAAGAAAGAACGGCAGCCTGCTTTGCAGTCTGCCGTTCGAGATACGAAGAGGGAACGATCAGAACTCGCCAACCACAAATCCGTCCCAGCGATCGCCGAGCATCTGGTAGGTGGTATGGTCAATGTTCTGGCTGATGAAGCGGACGCTGCCATCGCACAGCAGGAACTGCGCTCCGCCAGTATGCAGCGACTTGAAGCCCATCGACGTGTTCCAGCTCTGATGAGACTTGCAACCTGAGCCGCCACCCGATGGGACTCCGTTCTCCCCCGGACAGGTTGGAAAGTTAATCGGTGCGGTCGTCGAGAACCACAGTGATTCAGAGTCCGCCCAGCCTCCGCCGGTGCCTGGTGCCCAGTATCCCAAAGCGTCCGAACAGATCGGGCGGACTTCTCCCATTAAAATGGTGTTTGAAGATCCGTCAGTAATGTCACGCATTTTTGCGGCCCACGAACTTCTTGCAATAACGCCGGAGATACCGTTCGAATGGGGAGTGTCGGTACGTGCATACTGTCCGATCGTGCCTCGTCCGAACCAGTCTTCACCGTCGTCGTTCGGATCGTACAGTGCTCCTCCGTTGCCCACGATTGTCGATAAGTTGCAACCAACTGGACTGGCCTGCCACGTGGACCCGGTTGAGCCTGCATAGCTTGTCATCGCACGCGCAGGGTTACTTCCGGTTGCCAGAAGTCCACCGCGGGATTCGCTCGGGCACTGAAGACTGACCATGAGCGTTGCATTCACCAGTTTTCCATTGACAGTCTGAGCCCACGGCTTCACCGTCGCTGCATTAGCGAAGTTAATGCTCTGAAAAAGGTTGGCCTGTTCATAATATGGCAAAAGATTCACCAGACTACTGGCCTGGGAACCTCCCCGGCCACGATTCGCGGTCGTGTACGGTGGGCCGGTCCAGATAATGTTGATGTTCGGTGCAAAACTCCCGTAAACATCGTGGTAGTTGTGATGGGCAAGACCCAACTGTTTCAGGTTGTTTTTACATTGAGTCCGGCGTGCCGCCTCCCGCGCCTGCTGCACAGCTGGCAACAGCAATGCAATCAGAATGGCGATGATCGCGATCACCACCAGCAGCTCGATCAGCGTAAAGGCTTTCCGCTGTCGGGCTTTGACCAATTCAGCTTTCATCTTTCAACTCCTCGCAAATGTAATGGACAAGTAACCGGAACAAAATGGTTCACGCATCGTGTAGAAAACCGGGATACGATGAAATTGCACTATTGAGTCTAATGCTCATTCATCTGCCAGTGTAACTGCCACATAATGGCTTTGACCAAAAATGTTCGGCGCCTGGCAAATGAGATGCGAAGCAATATGCGTCAGAGTAGTCGAAGTCTTGCCTGAGCAGAGCTCAAGGCGTCCGGACGATTTGGTTTATGTCAGTGCGAAGACATCCATGCCAAGGTAAGCGTTTGGGGGGATCAATGGGGTGCGGCGAGTCCCCTGAACGAATGCGGGGACAAGCTTTAAGGTTACATAGTTACAGGACAAGACTTCAAGTCAGTTTTCAGGAATTCGGAAATATTGAAGACCAACTTGACAGCAATAGAAGCACCCGGACTGGTTCAGCAAGATCTTCGCCCGCATGGAAATCTTCGTCCGCCATCCGTTTACCGAATTCCGCGACCGCACGACTTGCTACCGATAAACACCGTCTGTCTTGTTCGAGATTGTGGATGTGGGTAAACTGCTAAGCTGCTTCGCTGGTGCGTCGCAGGAACCTCATATTCGGGGTAGAATTATGCCATCTTACTTACGGGATGAATGCATATTGCCCCCATAATATCCGCAGATCCGGGCGCACGACTTCAGAAATGCGTCTGAAATCCTGCAGCTTCGACGACGAGAATCTGAACAGGATCGATTCCAATGCGTAATGAATTTCTGAAGCGATCACTCCTTCTGGTCCTGGCATGTCTTTCGATGGCAAGTTTCCCCGGGTGCACACGAAATCCAACTGGCGGACCGGCGTCATCATCCGACGGCAATGCTGTGGAGTCCTCGGCAGATGCGTCCCTGGCTAACCGCGACGCTGCAACCACTGGCAACGTCCAGACAGAACCTGCATCGTTCGTCACAATCCCTCTTGGCAAGGATGACTCTTATCAGATTCCTCCGACACCACTCGGAGCTGCCGCCGGTGAAATTCGCGAGATGACCGCTCTGAAGATCAAGTTTTGCTGGTGCCCGAATGGTACATTCAAGATGGGCAGTCCGGCAGATGCGCTCGGCAGTGAGCGAAATGAACAACAATTTGAAGTCACCCTGTCCACAGGATTCTGGATGCAGCAGACGGAACTCACTCAATCGCAATACGAATCGTTGATGGGAGTCAATCCGTCACACTTCCGAGGTGACTTTAATCCAGTCGAGAGCGTCAACTTTTCGGATGCCAAAGAGTACTGCAGACGTCTCGGAGAACTTCCGCCCGAGAAAAAATCGGGAAATCTGTACCGCTTGCCGACGGAAGCTGAATGGGAGTACGCCTGCCGCGCGGGTTCGACATCCTCCTTCTGCTTCGGTGACGACGAAGCGATGCTGGAAGAATACGGGTGGTTCAACAGGAACGCCGCCAGAACCACGCACCCGGTCGGCGTTAAGAAGCCAAATGCCTGGGGGCTGCATGACATGCATGGTAACGTGGGTGAATGGTGCAGCGTCGGTTATTCAGCCTATCCGTCCGACCCTCAGACTGATCCACATGGTCTGGAAAGTGGCGACCAGATTGTCGTGCGTGGAGGCGGATGGTTTTTCGTTCCGCAAAATTCCCGTTCGGCGCATCGAGATGCCT
>JAYVNW010001195.1:0-6340 GCA_043758225.1 Candidatus Kuenenia sp.
ACTGGTGTGGAGCAGATTCTCCGATGGCAGCATCGATTGCCACTTCACCATTCGACGATAAATAAATTTGAACGCCAGTGTGTAGCCGCCGATCAATTCCATCCTGAATGGCAGCTGCAACTGAAGGGAACTCCGAATACGGAAACATATTAACCCTTATTCAACCGGTAAGCCTTTTTCCAGACGAATACGCCGCACTTCAGCGAGCACTCCTTCGACAATCGCGGAGTTTTTTGTGATCGCAAAGTACTGTGTCATATTAATGATGATATTTACGATCCACGCGCAGACAGCCGCGCTGAAATGCAATGTTGAATCACTGACGCCGGCGGTTTTCTGGAGCGACGCCGTGGTGGCTGGATCGGCCACGGCTCCTAATGCACCTGTTGCCACCAGAAAAAAAAATCCAATGAATATTCCAGGCAGAATACTATATTTGATTCGCTGGTTCTGGCGATACCACGAATCCGACAGACTGTATGCTTGCGATGTCTCTTCGATCCAGCGACCAGTTCCCATGAAGTATGTAAACAGCAGAGCGTGAACCATCGTTGCGCTCGTCAATGCCCCAAGGCCACCTAGCAGGTGAGTCCCTATCCTGTGATTGACTTCCGGGTCGAGACCATTCAGTTTCATCGGGTCGCCGACGTGCCATCCCAGCCCAAAGGCAATCAGCAGTGTGATGTTTGCCAGCACAGCAAGCGTGAGGAAAATTCGTTTCACTGCGATCCTCGATCGTTCAGACGCATTGACCAGAAATATGAAGTGGCGGCAGTCAAAGAATAGAGCCGTATAAGAACTTTATGTGTTCCTATACGGCTTTAAGGTGGAATTCATCAAAAGTCAGAAACAGAGAATTCCGGATTTCCAAATCAGAAAAAGGAAATCGCGGAATAACCGAGGTGTGCCATTAGAATTTGAACTGCTGGCTGGTCAGTTGGCCAGTGCCATTGATGTTCTCTGTTCAATTGTCTGGTCAATAACCTGGCCAAACGAATTGGTCTGCATTTCCATTCTTAGTTCAAGGTCAGACTTCGTAATACGGCCTCGGGCGACATCGAATAATAGGCTGCCTTTGCCTTCGGTCTTTGTGAGTTTCAGATTGATTTCTGTCCCTTGTTTTGGTGTAAGTAATATCGACGGTGTCATCGCGATTCTGGCTTGGCCTGTGCTGGAGTCAATTCCTTCAAACGTCAGCTTTGATTTGACCGTCATTGTTCCAAAAGGCATTTCAATCTGTTGCATACTTTCCCACATATGACCTGTACTGATCGGTGTTTCTGGTAACACAACTGCTGATTGTGTCATTAATTGTTTCAGAGTGTTTTCGTCCAGCGCATTGCCTGTTGAGCCTGACTGTTTGAGTGCTGCCAGCAGAGAATCCGGGACAGTCACCTGATCAATTTTTCCCGTGGACAACATGTGTACTCCAAATTCCTGGCCAATCAGTTTCTTGAAGACATCGGCAATCGCTTTTCCGTATGGCGTTTTTGGGACTTCTGGGCTTGAGGAGTCGAACTTGAGTGTACCGATCGGTCCGCCTTGCGAATCCATCTGAACTCGTTCGACCGTTTGACCCATATTGACGTCGCCACTGGCAGGATCGACGTTCACAATTTTCCATTGCATGTCCATTGTCTGGCTCATGGCAATTTGCTGCGTCTTGTCAGCGATGTTCATCGTCATTTTCATGTTTTGCTTGACGACGTACTGCAGCGATTCGCCAGCAGAAAATTTCCACGCCAGCTGTTCTTGAGCCAAGCCTATTGTCGAACCGGCCAACAACATCAACATTGCTGCAAAAGCAGAGAAACAACGCACAAACATTTCGGATCTCCCACCAAACAAGTGAGCCTCGGAAACGCAGCGATAGAATTCCAGGTCTGGAGAAGAGGCCACAGTGGTCAACAGTCCAAGGTACCCTTGTAGGCCTTGGGCGATTGGTTTCTGACCCATTTCCAGCCCTAATCGCAAACGATGCCGAAAGGTAGCAGAATTTGGAGAGACAGTAGAAGACTGATTATTCTGACGGGAATCTCAGGCGCCGTATTTCTCAAGCCGACCAGCATGAGCCAAAGCCTGCAACATCAAATATTTGGCTTCAAACATACCCAATTCTCCAACTCGGCAGGCTGATTCACCAAATTCACGTGATCCGTCAAATCTACAGTTTTCGGCAACCAGCATTGTCGGAACTGGATGACCGCTATGTGATTTCATCTTGGCGGGTGTGCTATGATCGCCAGTGATGATCAGCACGTCCGGCTTGAGTGCATTGATTTTAGGAATAGCGGAATCGAACTCTTCGGTGCGTGTGACTTTGGCGTCAAAATTCCCGTCTTCACCGGTACTGTCGGTGTACTTGAAGTGAATGAAGAAAAAGTCGTACTTCGACCAATTGGCTTCAAGGCACGTCATCTGATCATCAACCGTCTGGCCTGCATCAAGGATGTCCATGTCAACAAGTCGAGCCAACCCGCGATACATTGGATACACGGCAATCGCAGCCGCTCGAGTTCCGTATACCTCCTGAAACTTTGGAATTGGAGGCATTTTGGCGATGCCGCGCATTGTCAACAGGTTTGCTGGTGCGTCGTCTTTCAAAATGATGGCGGCCTGACGTTTGAATTCGGCGAGAATCTCGGCTGTCTTCTGCGAAGGCGCGTCTGATCCGTGTGGCTTCAGTGGAGGTACGCCGGTTCGCTGCGGATCGGTGTCGTTGACGTTTCCACCCAAGCCTTCGCCGCGAATTACGATGACAAGGCGATATTCCTTGACGTGACGCACGAAAACTTCGACTCCAGAGATCCTGATCGCGTCTAGCTTCTCACACAACTTCGCCGCGATGTCGCTCGCAATCCGCCCTGCTCTGCGGTCGGTAATGTTGCCCGCAGCATCAACCGTACAGAAGTTGCCGCGCACTGCCACGTCCTTATCCGTCAGAGCGAAATCAACCCCCAATGCTTCCAGAACGCCGCGACCAATGTCGTACTTCAACGGGTCATAGCCGAACAGCCCCAGATGTCCTGGTCCACTTCCCGGTGCAACTCCCGGCAGCACAGGAATACTCATTCCCAGCACGCCTCGCTGAGCCAGTGCATCAAGGTTTGGTGTATTTGCTGTCTCTAGTTCTGTCTTGCCACCCGGGTTCAATGGCAATCCGCCAAGACCGTCTGCGACGAACAAGACAATTTTCGAGTCTGAAGCTCGCTGCAACCGTCGCGTTAAATCATGAATGTCGGTCATCGAAACTCGTTCCTGAAATCAATGGCTGGAGTAAAAAATGCTGAGCCTGCCTGGCCCTCGTTGCTCTCAAGGTTACAAATCTCGCCGCAGATTCAAAGCAAGCGTTTGATTGATACCGAACCAGAGAACATTACGGTCTTTGAATGGCTGGCAAAAGTTACCAAATCGAGTGGCTGCCCCCTATTGCGGGTTCTGTTTGAAATAAAGTGCGCGTGTTAGAATGAGTGATTTCGCGACTAATGGATCTTGCACATCGAGGCACTCGCATTCGGCTTGCCATCAGCAATCACGACAACGTCCTTCGCAATCCCATGGTTCAGCGGTTTGTTGCGCAGTCCGGATTGATCGAAGTCGAAGAAGAATGCTATTATTCGGACGGCCGATCGTCCGAATTTGCTGGTGCTTCATGGCGATCAATTCGACAGCTACGTAAAAGCATCACCCGTTTCCGTCGCAACACTCAGCGCTCTTTACACAGGCATGCTACGGGCGAATCAGCTTTGGAGTTACTTGACCGCAACTGCACTGCACAGCAGGTTTTCGCTCGTAGCCCGGATTCAGCATCGGCTTAGATCACTTAGTGGACACGTACCGCGCTTTCGAGAACAAGTTGTTCGACACACGCTTGATCGAGACTGCGATGGTGTCATCTGCGGCCATGTCCATGAGCCTCAGCATTTGGATGTCAACGGTGTAACGTACTGAAATACCGGCGAACGGGGCGAAAACTGCAGAGCGTTCATTGAAAATGCTCATGGAGACTTGAAATTACGTTGGCTATTGACCTCCCAAAAGTCCAAAATCCTTGTTTTTAATCGCTCGTTTTTTTTGATTGTGGCACGAAAGGTCTGCATTTGTTGATTTAGGGCAGATGAGTCATCTTGTCTGACTGACCCGAACAATTTGCCCTAAGGCAGCGACCCTCCGGAATCTGGTCCAATCAGGGCAATAAGTACTCGAAATTGGCGGAAAAAGGTGTAAATTCGTCCCAATCGAAACCTTGAATGTTCAGATGACTGTCTGTATGTTCAGTTTTTAATATCGCCAGGGGCTTGGAGTCGTCACGAATACGTGTTCCGCGTGTATTCGAAAGCGAAGCCTCTGCGTACGATTCCGCGGAGCAACCAGATTCGTGACCCCTAGCCATTGGAGTCTTAGCCACATGATTACGGCAACAGAAGCCGATCCAGAGCGTCTTTATCCCTCAGGAGCGCTCCCAACCTACACGTATTATCCCGGTTCCGGGATGCCCCACCCCATTCGAGACCCGAAAGGACACAGTCACGGTCGTAAGCATGCCCCGGGCCAAGGCCCACGTGCATTAAGCACAGAAACATGGCCGTCTAATCGAAACTATCTTCTGGGACTCGACTACTTTAACCTCGGTTTTTACTGGGAAGCTCACGAAGAATGGGAGCGCCTTTGGCGTGTTTCCGGCGCAGACACGACTGTCGGCCGATTCTTGAAGGGACTCATAAAGCTGGCCGCTGCCGGCGTGAAAGTTCGCGAACGCAGTATTCACGGAGTTCGGCGTCATGCTGCCTCCGCGGGAGAAATGTTTGCTGACGTCGCTGCGGAAGCGGATATCGATTCATTCTGCGGACTTGAATTCATCCGTCTGCAGTTTGCGGCTGACCGAGCAGCACAGTTGGCCTACAAAAAACAACACGCTCCTGGTTCTGCCATCCGTGTGTTTCCATTTATTCTGAAACCTGAGTTGGCGCCCGTAACCTGATCCAAAAATCAGGACACTGCTGATACTGGTTCGAAATCACAACAAACTCGCGGTAACCTGCCGCGAGTTTTTTGTTTTTAGGTACGCAGAATGACCTTCTCAGGTCGTCTGGACCTATCGATAGAGTTCATTCAGGACGGCCTTGGGTGGCCGACCTACAGTCAGGTTCCTGAATCAGGTTCCTGAATCTGGTTCGCGGCACGTATCCACAGGGTATTATGTTCAATGAAAATTCTTGTCGTCGGTTCTGGTGGTCGTGAACACGTTCTCGCCTGGAAACTTAGCCAATCACCACTGGTTAAAAAAGTCTATTGCGCTCCTGGCAACGCAGGCACGGCGCTGGATGCTGAGAACCTGAACATTCCGGCCGACGACATCATGCGACTGGCGAAGTTCGCCAGAGAAAACCAGATCGACTTGACTATTGTGGGCCCCGAAGCGCCGCTCGTTGCGGGTATCGTTGATGAATTCCAGCGGCAGAAACTCAACGTGTTCGGCCCGAGCGCTGCAGCCGCGCGACTCGAAGGCAGCAAAGTCTTTACAAAGAAGTTGCTGAGAAAAGCCAATATCCCGACCGCTAATTTTGCTGTCTTCAATCGCATGCCGGAAGCTATGCAGTATATCGATGAATGCGAAGAGCAACCGCTGGTTGTCAAAGCGGATGGTCTGGCTGCTGGCAAAGGTGTGAGTGTCTGTGCAAATCGCGCGGAAGCTCGCGCGGCCGTTAAGACGATGTTGCAGGACCGGATGTTCGGCGAGGCCGGTATGCAGGTTGTGATCGAAGAATGTCTCGTCGGTCCCGAAGCCAGCATCCTGGCTCTAGTGGACGGCGACACCATTGTGCCGCTCGATGTCGCTCAGGATCACAAGCGTGCCTACGACAACGATCAAGGTCCAAACACAGGCGGAATGGGTGCGTACTGCCCTGCCCCGGCGGTCACCCCAGCCATTATGGATGACGTTATTCGACGAATTCTAATTCCAACGATCCACGCAATGAAAGTTGACGGCAATCCTTTCTCAGGCGTGCTTTACGCGGGCATCATGCTGACTGCGCATGGACCCAAAGTCATTGAATTTAACGTGCGATTTGGTGATCCGGAAGCTCAAGCCGTTCTCGTGCGACTGCGTTCTGATTTAGCGCAGGTACTCATGCTGGCCGCAACCGGACGACTGTCGGAACTTGATTCACTCGACTGGGACCCTCGCCCAGCGGTGTGCGTTGTAATGGCTTCAGAAGGTTATCCCGGCGAATACGCAAAAGGCCGACCGATCGCCGGCATCGAAAACGCCGACGCATTGCCAAACGTGAAAGTTTTCCATGCAGGCACGGCGATCAAGCATGGTGACATCGTCAAC
>JAYVNW010001196.1:0-4899 GCA_043758225.1 Candidatus Kuenenia sp.
GGCTCCCGGCAGCAATCGCGATTTCGAAACCCGAGCGCTGAAGGATGTGTGCCAGAAGATTCTGGAATTCTATCCCCAATCCAGTCGTGGCGGCGAAGCACGAATGCGACTGGCAACAGTCTATCGCACGATGAACGAACCTCTGGAAGCGGCAAAATGGTATCTGGAAGTCCCGGAAACAGATCCTCAGTACGCATCCGCTCGAATCAGCGCAGGTCAATCATATTGGGCTGCATGGACTCAGAAATCCGCTGTTGCGGCAGAAGATGCTGAAAACATCCAGACACCGCCCGCCGACATGCAGGCATGGAAGGCGGAGGCGAAGAATCTGCTGACACAAGGGATTAAAGTCACACGCGACAAAGTTGGTGCTGACTCGAAGCCATCGGATGAACTTGTCGCAGCCGAAGTGTCCCTCGCCAGCATCATGAATCTGGAAGGCGATTTTAAAGGGACGATCGATCGACTGACGAAGGGTGAAGCCACTTCGATCGTCGCTGCGATACAGGTGGCAGAAGGTGAAGCTCGACCTGAAGAAGGAATTCAAAGCAAGTCATTTGCCGGACTGACGTATCGATTGTTGCTTCGAGCCTATGTGGGAACCCAGCAAATCGAAGAAGCCCTCAAAGTGATGACGCAGCTTGAAAATGTCGGCGGCCAGAACATTCTTGCGGTTTACACACAGTTGGGACTTGAGCTACAGGAAGAACTCAAACGATTGAAAACAACCGGCGACAACGAGCGATTGGCTCAGACTCGCGATTCGTTCGAAAAATTTCTGCAGAAGGTGTACGAGTCGCGAAATAAATCTGACTACAACTCGTTGCTGTGGATTGGCGAAACCTACTTTGGTCTTGGCCAGGGCGTTGCCGGAGATGCGCTTGCTGCTGAAGGCTACTACGCCAAAGCCGCTGATGCCTACAATGAAATTATCACCGGCGGCCTGGCAGCGGCGGGCAATCGCACGGCCGTCGAATTGCGACTCTCTCGTTGTCGGCGTCAACAGAAACAGTATTCAGAAGCATTCCGACTGTGCGAAGAAGTACTCAAAACAAATCCAAACGCTTTGGATGCTCAATTTGAAGCCGCGTATTCGCTGAGCGATTGGGGATCAGATGGTGAGCCGGCAAAACTACTCGACGCAATTCAGGGAATCAAGACGCCGGACGGCAAGCCGGGAAACGTATGGGGCTGGTCCTTAATGACTCGCAAACTGCAACAGTCACTGCAACGCGAACCAACGCCTGAAATCCGCGAGCGATTCCTTGAGGCACGGTATCAGCTGACGAACAGTCGTCGCCGATATGCTCAGTCGAATGCCGCCGACAGTGCAAAGCAGCGAGATTCAGCCGCTGCCGAAATTGTGAGTTTCGTGCAGGTTTATCGAGACATGGACGACGCATGGTTCGCGAAATTCAATCGGCTGTATCAGGATCTGCAGTCGGATGCAGGCCACGAAGCCAAACCACTCGAACGAGCAAGCAGTACCGGGACCGATACGAAAAACGCAAATGATATATCGACGGAAACACCGACCAACACCAGCATGTCAACAACGACTGCAATTCCCGTGGCAGAAAAGTCTGAAGAATCGGGCGGCAACTCGTTGCTGCTGGGCACTTTGATCACGTGTCTGTCAGTTGGAGTCGCTGGCGGCATGTTTTTCTTCATGCGGAAGCCGCAAAAACGACCTGTGATTCCGGGGACAAACAAGACACCGAAGTTTTCTGCTGTTGCAACCCGCGATCCATCTGACATGTTCCCGGATGTCGGTGACGCTCCGGCCCAGGGCATGGATTTTTCCGGGCTGGCATCAGCCGTCGCGGTTTCAAAACGCACTGCACCTGCTCGGCCAGCCAGCTCCGCAACCAGCACGCCAGCTGCGGCACGAAGCGCAACCGCTGGAACAAGTCCGGCAGCAGCTCGCCCTGCCCGACCAGCGGTGCCGACGCCTCCATCAACGAGCGCCACCGGCAAACCTGGGGAGTCGACAGCTGCCCCCAGACCTCGACCGCGTCCGATGGCTCCCGATGGCAGTCCTGCGCCGCCACTAGCGCCCGGTATGGCTCCGCGACCTGTAGAGGCTCCAAAACCTACTGCCCCAAAACCTTTAGCCCTGGCAGCAGGGGCGCAACCAGTTGCACTGAAACCTACGGGTGCAAGCCCACCCGTGGCAAAACCGCCTGCAAGCAAACCGGCCGCAGATCCACAATCACCCGCAACTCCGCCATTGACGGCCGGTCAACAACCACCAGCGCAGCCTCGGCCAACGACAAGTCCATCTGCGGCACCACAACCACCCACATTGCAGTCACCAGTGCCGCGACCTCCTCAACGTAAACCACCGGCACCCTCTGACGACAATTAATCCGGTAGCTCTGAGTATTCAATTGATAATGTCGGCGATTTGCTTTCTACACAGGATGACAAGTTTATGTTTCGTAAATGCACGCGATGCAAGAATCTAATGACACCCGTCGTGCTTGCTGTTTTGACGGTGATGATCGGAAGTGCGGGTACAGCGTTTGCCGTTGATCAGGTGACGAAACGCAGCGACCGCGTGACTTTTCGTGGTGAAATTGCGGCAATGACGATCGAATCCATCACGATTAAGTTGTCTAACGGTCAAACTCAGGTGATACCAGTTTCAGACGTTTTCAGCGTGCGTTTTGATCTGGAGCCATCACTTCTGGCTCAGGCTCAATCCAACGAACGAAGTGGCGCATTGGATGTTGCGCAGGAAAAATTTGAATCGGCACTAAAGGACTATAACGGCGACGACAAGCGAGTCGTCGCGGACGTCAAGTTCCTGATCGCACGCACAATGGTGAAGCAGGCCCTGGCAGACCCCGGCAAAGTCAAGGATGCTCTGGCCGCGATGAAGAAATTCCGTGAAGAGAACAAAGCTAATTTCCGGCACTTTGAAGCAACGCTGCTTGAAGCATCGTTATCGACCCCGGAAGAAGCAAAAATATTGTTGCAGGAAGTCCAGGCTTCGCCAGTGAAGGGCTACCAGTTACAGGCAGGTGTACAACTGGGGCAATTGTTATTGTCTGGCAATGACGCTGCGGGTGCACTTACGGCTTTTCAACAGGTGATTGAACAGAGTGCTGGAGAAGCATCAGCAGCGACGGCTCAATTCGACGGCCTGCTGGGAAAAGCGGCCTGCCAGCAAAAACAAGGGCAGACGGATGAAGCCATTGTGACGCTGGATGACATCATCAGCAAGGCATCAGAATCCGAGACATCGACATTGGCCTACGCCTGGATCTTAAAGGGTGACTGTTACCGGGCAAAGAGTATGCCAAAGGACGCCCTGATGGCCTACCTGCATGTCGATGTTCTGTACCCTTCCGAACCGGCAGCACATGCGGAGGCCCTGTTCCATTTGGTAACGCTGTGGGCTCCAGCTGGTCATCAGGATCGGTCAGACGAGGCGATGGCGAAACTTTCGACTAAGTACCCCAATAGCACCTGGGCCAAACAGGCAGGCTCAATCCCACAGAATGCGAATAATTAGCGGCTTCCCAAAAATCCTGATTTCTGGCATCTTGCGCTGCCCTTTGAAGAGTGACGAGACGACTTGAAGTCACTACAGTTCCTACTCTCAACCTTCTGACACTTCTCACTGGACCTATTTGCTTCTTTGAGGTCATCCCGGAGATTTTTCGAAATGCGTAGTGTCTCTGAATTACCCGCTCGTTTTAACGGACGCAAATCCGTTCTGTTTCTGCTTCTTGCATTGACTGCTGCGTTGATATGGCCGACATTCGGTAATGCAACTCAGCTTCTGGCGGATGAAGGGGCCGCAGCGGCAACTCCGCCCGCAGCTGCAGATGCGGCAACCCCGGCAGCTATGACTGATGCCACAGTACCTGTTCAGTCGAGAAGCTTTCTGGCATACATCGTAAGAGCTTGCGGATGGTTTTGGGGGCCTGCGTTTCTGCTGGTGTCCTTTATTCTGGTAGCCCTCATCATGATGAACTTGCTGCAAGTGCGTCGGGATGTGCTCTTGCCGTCTCAATTTGTTGAAGAATTCGAACAAAAATTGAATGCCAAGGATTTCCAGGGTGCCTATGAATTCGCCCGCAGTGACGAATCCTTCGTCGGACGCGTACTTGCAGCCGGCATGGCACGATTAAGCCGTGGATATTCGGAAGCTGTCGAAGGTATGCAGGAAGCCGGGGAAGATGAAAACATGGCGTTGGAACATCGCCTGAGTTATGTTGCTCTGATCGGAACGATCGCTCCAATGATGGGGCTGATGGGAACGGTTCAGGGGATGATTTCAAGCTTTGATGTCATTGCGCAGTCTTCAGTTTCTCCAAAACCTTCACAGTTAGCCGACGGAATTTCGACCGCCCTTGTCACAACGCTGATCGGCCTCGTCCTGGCAATTCCGGCAATGGTGTTTTACGGCATTCTAAAGAACAGAATTCAGCGTCTCGTGTTGGAAATTGGTATGGTGAGTGAAGGTCTAATGGGGCGATTTGCGACGGTCGGCACCAAGAAATCCTGATGTTTGGGGATTTTGTGATGAACTTAGTTTTTCACGTCTGTATTCCCGGAACCACGTACCATGAAGTTTAGACCAGCTAATGTCGCGCCCCCCGAACTGGACATGACTCCCATGATCGATGTCGTGTTTCAGTTGATCACGTTCTTCATGCTGATCAATAAGTTCGAACAGGCCGAAGCAGACGAACGAGTTGTTCTACCTCGGGATCAACTTGCGAAACCTCCGGCTGTTCACAGGGAAAATTCGTTTCTGCTGAATTTCGGCTATTTGCGAGATCAAAAAGGAACACTGATTGATCCAGCGCCATACTTCTTCTTTGGAGATGAACGCATCACAATGAGTGCTGTTCGACCACGGCTGCAGCAAGAGTCGATGTACTA
>JAYVNW010001197.1:0-1903 GCA_043758225.1 Candidatus Kuenenia sp.
CTGCTTGGCCAGTGACCGCGTCCGGATTGATCTTTCTGATAAACACCGCCGAGCCAGCTTCTGCCCTGCTCTGCAAACTTATCCGGAAAATCTACTGCCTGGTGGATCATGACAATTCCAACACCAGCATCGACGAGCAACTGAATTTTTGCGATACGTTGCGGTGAATCGAGGAACGCTTGCTTGCCACCACCATCCGTGTAAAAGACGATGCTGCTGGCACCGTCAAGAATGCTGTCGTTTTGCGGCCAGCCATCGTTGATTCGCACGGTTTCAACACCATCCGTTTGCCGCAACAGAACCTGCAGGCACTCGCATCCGGCAAGGTAGTCGTGATGTCCGGCAGTGTCGATCTTTGTAATTTCGCCTGCAATGAGGACGATTTTTCGTTTTGCTGAGTCTTCTGCAACAGCCACCGAACGCGCGGCAATGATTGAGTAAGTGACGACCATCGCTGTGATGAAAGACGTTTTCAGTGTCAAAGTTTCGCTCTTGTTAAAGTGATCTGTTGGTTGTTTAAATGTCTGCGTCGAATCAGAACAGACGTTCTTGTTCCGAGACTCCAGCTAGTGCTTTGTTAACCTTTAAAGTTAGTGTCGATCTGTATATGTACGACCGACTTCCAGTCCGTCGATGTCAACTTCTTTCGACGGACTGGAAGTCCGTCGTACCCCAAAAAAAGCATTGTAACGGACTAGCATCGTAACACACGGTCTTGGAACGAGAGCGACCATGTAGCGTTAAATTATTACTTGCCGCTACGGCGTTGTCGGAAGAGCCACGGGACCAGACCATCATTGTCTTCATACGCTGGCGTCCATGAATTGTGTCCGACTCCGGGTAGTTCAATGAACGTTGGACGTCCACCGGCTGCTGTAAGATTTTTTACGGCGCTGTGACTACGATCGATTTTCACGACGTTGTCGCTGCTGCCGTGAACCATCCACACAGGCATGTCTTTGAGAATGCCAATCTTTGCAGGATCGGCAGCGCCGCAGATTGGAGCGATCGCAGCGAACCAGTGGGGATGGCGGGTTGCCAAATCGTAGGAGCCAAATCCTCCCATGGACAATCCAGTCAGGTAGACGCGGTCCGAATCGACAGCTTCATCTTTGAGTGTTGCCTTGATCATCTCGATCACAGTCTGAAGTTGTTCGCTGGGATTTTCCTCCATTGTCGGATCTTCCGGTATGTTCCAATCAAAATTCATCCAGCGATGATCGTCGCGACACTGCGGGGCCAGCAAGAAACAAGGAAATCGTTGGCGGTAGCGCGATTGGGCCATCTGTATCGGGAGGTACGTCAGCTGTTTCTGATTGTCGGTGCCACGCTCGCCGGCACCGTGCAGGAATATGACGAGTGGATATCTTTTGTCTGCTTCAAACGTCGGTGGTTTCATCAGTCGGTAATGAAATTCTTCGTTGTCATATTCACCGCCGGTGAATCGAATGCTTCTGTCTTCGTAAACTGTCAGCGGATCAACTTTCTCAGCAGAGGACGCTGCAGTCTTTCCAATCACATGATCTTTCCAAAGCCAGGTGAGTGATCCTGGCAGAATCGATCCGCCGTGTTTACCACTGTGTTTGCCTGTGCCGCCGACAAATTTGAAATCGTAGTCTTTGAAATTCAGCGATTTTTCCATCTGCAGATTTGCGAGCCACCAATGTCCGTGTTCGTTGTCGAGGTCATTCTCGCCATCCTGCAGGAAGACACGGATGGGTTTGCGATCGGTCTTACGAATCATCGCTTCGTAATTGTGACCGCCTCGAATATTGGTGAAGCTGCCGACATGGCTGAGGACTTTACTGAACCATTCTGGATGTTCCCATGCAGCAGTAAACGCACAGATTCCACCGCTGGAAATACCACAAATCGCTCGGTCTTCGGAACTTGTGGAGATGTT
>JAYVNW010001198.1:0-3274 GCA_043758225.1 Candidatus Kuenenia sp.
AATGGAATGTGTGCGATTTTGCTGCATTTTATCGTTGCAGGGAGGCAAGGATGTCAGTGATTCGATTCTTACATACAGACTCACTTCGGTTGGGTACGCCGATCTCTGGACTCTCTGACAGTCCAGACTGGCTTCGCAAAGTTGCAGCGTCTGCGATTCGATCGGCGGTCACAAATGTCATCGAAGCCGCCATCGCTGGTCGCTGCCAGTTGCTCTTCATCGCAGGTCAATTGACTGAATCCAGTGAGGATCTTGACCTGGCCGTCACGTGGCTGAAAAGCCAGACCGTTGCACTTCGTGAGCATGGAATTCGACTGGTCATTGCTGGTCATCCTGAGTCTGATCATGCGGCGTTACGACGCCTGGACGCGATCCTGGTGGCTCCCGGGCAGCGATTGGACGTCTGGACAAATGGGACTGAACGCGTTGAATGTTCGCTGTCGTCGGTCTCGACTCCTGCGCGTGGTGGGGCACTGGGAATTGAAGTTGGCACGACATCAGTCCGGCGTCCGCAAGCCGAGATGGCATACGTGGCGTTGCCTTCGCTCGCCCCGTCATCAACTTCGGATGCAGTCGATCAGGTCGCTTCGGCGCATGATCGATTGTTGCGGATTTCGGCCGGCTGTCCGCAGTCGATTGGTCCGATGGAGCGCGGTGCGTTCGGCTGTCAGTTGGTTGAAGCGGATCTGTCGCGTCAATCGCTGACCACTCGCAGTTGCGTTACAGATGTGATTCGGTTTACTCAGGAATTGATTTCGTGCCGTCAGGGGATGGCGGCGTCACAGGTCAGCGAGTTGCTTCGAGAACGCAGTCGATCGATCGTTGCCAACGGCCGCCGGACGACAGTCGTGGAATGGGTCATCGATGGTCACTTGTGTTTGTCAGGATCATCGACGGAATCGTTGAGCGAATTTGAGCTGTTGAAGGATCTTCGCGGCAGCCTTCACGCTGGGCATTCGGGTGCGTGGCCGTTTCGAATTCGGTTTTCGGACAATAGTACTGTGGATGCGAGCCGCCATCCGGCTCTTGCGGCGAAAGAGTTTACTTCAGTCGTTCGCGAGCGAATTTTGAAATTCAGCCATCGTGGTGACCGAATGATCGAAAACACTTCGATCGGGGTTCCCATGGGAGCTGGCAGCGAAACTGCAGTCGGTCTGGATGTGCTGCGAAGAGTGGCGTAGAGTATCAATGCGGGACGGGATGCAGGTCTCGTCCTGGTCCTGTTCAGTTTGGATGAGTCCGGCAGACCGTCCAGCGAAATTATTGCCTTCACACGAGTCGAGAAGATTCTGCTTTAAATCAGGGATCACCACGATGCAGCTCACAGACGTACAAATTGATCGGTTTGGTTCGCTTAAGAATGTGTCGATTGAGAAATTGTCGCACCGGGTTACCGTTTTCTGGGGAGCAAATGGTACGGGCAAATCGACGTTTGTCCGATTCGTTCGAGGGCTGATGTATGGATTTCGCCAGAACTCATCGTGGTCACACTCTGATTTCGATTCGGAATCCGGATACGCACGAGTTCAGACAGCGAGTGGAGCTCGGACATTACGTCGAACCTGGTCAGCGAATTCCAATGAACAGTTCACAATGACGGACGACTTCGATCGTGCGGCGTTGGCTGGGCAGAATAACTTATTGCCGGCTTGGGTCACAGAAGACGTCTTTCGTGAAATCTTCACAGTGGGGCATGTTGAGGCGGAACGCTTTGATCTGTTGACTCGCTTGTGTGTCGAATCGGACACGGGGCGAAACGAGCATGATACAGAACTGCGTCAGGCTGAAGCGGGATTGATTCAGACTGCTCGTGATCGCGACGGCGACGGAATTCAGGGCGGAGTATTTCAAAGGATTTCTGAACTTCGACGCCGACAGGGCGATCTGCAAAGTGCGATTGCTGCACTTCGTCGTCCGGCGGGAGATCTGCCTCCACGCATCGAACAACTGATCCGCGAGATCGATGCGGCCTCTGCGTCGATTGATCGAATTGACGCACGCATGCGCGAGATTGATGTTGAGATTCTGCGGCTTGAGCAGCTGTTGATTGAACTGCGTCGTCGCAATGTACTGCCATTGAATCGGCAGGAGATTGAGAGTGAAATGCGCACTATTACGAACAAACTGGAACGTTGGCGTGAAATACGTGCGTTGATTGGGGGAGACAGTGAAGTCTTGCGTACATCAGAGAATCTTCAGACTCGTCCGATGGAATCAGCGAAGACCATTCGAGCGATTGTTTCGCGTCTGGAAGAACGGGCTCAGACGTTGACCGATCGCCTTCGAGGCCCGGCCTATTCGGAGTCCGAACGGACTCGCGATGCTGACGTTATTCGCCAGTTGCGAGTTGAGATTGCTTCGTTGTGTTCTTATTTGAGTCAGCATGAACAGGCATCGGTTCAGCACGTGGAGTTGTTGCAGTCCATAATTGCCGCCCGGACGCATTCTGACGCGGCGGAAATGGAACGCCTACTGGAATCGCAAATCGCTTCTCTGCGAGATGAAGTAGCTCGATCTGAAAACGTGCTTGCCGAAACTGCGATCCCTAAATCAGAATTGAATTGTCGCTTTACGGGTCATCAGGAAGTTTTTAGCTCGAATCTTCAGGGCGTTTCAGGTTATCGAACTGTTGGCGAAGTTGAAGCTCAACTTGAGAGGCTGCGAGCAGAGCGTCTACGCCTTGTGTCTGAACGCATGGCGACTGAGGAATCTCGCAGTGGCAAACGTAATCTGTTGGAACGTCTGCGTCAGGAATTGGTGGGCACTGCGACTTTGGAGCAACTGGACGCTTTGCGATCACAAGTCGCCCAGTTGGACGCTGAAATTGTTCTGCTGGAAGATCATCGTCGTCAGTTGGATCGAACGGAAGCCAGCCTGCGGGAAGTGATCGAACGGCTGAAGGGACGCACGTATTCCAGAGTCCTCGATCTGGCGTCACAATACGTACAGCGTCTGACCGACGGCGAATGCCGAAAAGTGTCAGCAGGAATACCGGAACGCATTGTGGTGCAGACGCCGCAGGCAGGTGAGCCGCTCACGCTGGAACAACTGAGTCGCGGGACTCGTGATCAAGTCGGCCTCGCATTGCGACTGGCATTAATTCAGGTGCGTTCTGAAACTCAGGGACAAGTGCCCTTGATTCTGGATGACGTCTTCGTGACCTCTGATGATGCTCGAGCCAATGCTGCGGTAAGTTTATTGTCCGAACTTGCTCAACAAGGACTTCAGGTCATCTTCTTCACATGCCAGAAAGATGTTCGCGACCTATTCGCTC
>JAYVNW010001199.1:0-4695 GCA_043758225.1 Candidatus Kuenenia sp.
ATGGCCACTTCATCGCATGCCGGAACACGAACGATGCAAGCGACGCGATGACTGACGGCCTGTAGAATCGCAAGGATATCAGATGTATCCATTGGTCCGTGTTCGCCGTCGATGAACAGCCAATCGAAACCGGCGTCTGCAAGAATTTCCGCAGTGGATGCCGTTGGCAGCGTGACCATTGTGCCAAGCAACCGTTCGCCGCTGCGGAGTCTTGTTCGGAAATTCTTGGGCATGTTCGAACTGCTTTTGGTGTTATGGAATACAGCTTATTCTGCGCAACCTGTTGATCGATCAGGCTTGATTGCCAATTCGCATTCCGTAAAAGGAGCGATGCACAAACCAGGAGGCAATGACGAACAGAACGACTGCGATTACCAGGTTCAATGCGATCCCAGTGCTGGCGTAGAAATCGACTGACGTCTGTTCTTTCGAAATACTTACAGCGAGCTCGACAGCAAGTAAGCCAAACAGCGTTGTGAACTTGATCACCGGATTCAGAGCGACCGACGACGTGTCCTTGAATGGATCTCCGACGGTATCACCAACAACAGTTGCTGCGTGCAAATCTGTCCCTTTTTCATGCATATCGACTTCGACAACTTTCTTTGCGTTGTCCCACGCGCCGCCGGCGTTGGCCATAAAGATGGCTTGGTAAAGTCCGGAAATTGCTATCGAAACCAGATAGCCGATAAAGAAGAACGGATCCGCGAAGGCAAAGGCCAAAGTGATAAAGAATACGCCAAGGAAGATATTGAACATTCCCTTTTGAGCGTAGATCGTACAGATTTCGACGACCTTTTTGCTGTCTTCAACAGAAGCCTTTGTTACTCCATCCAGTTTGATATTGGCTTTGATGAATTCTACAGCGCGGTAGGCACCCGTCGTGACTGCTTGAATTGAAGCACCGGTAAACCAGTACACGATCGCTCCCCCGGTCACGAGTCCAAGCATAAATGGAGCATGCAGGAGCGAGAGCTTGTCCAGATCGGCAGTTAGTTGCTCAGTCAGATTCATAATGATTGAAAAGATCATCGTCGTTGCTCCGACGACTGCCGTCCCAATGAGAACCGGCTTCGCTGTGGCCTTGAAAGTGTTGCCAGCTCCGTCGTTTTCTTCCAGCAAATGTTTTGCGCGGTCGAACACGGGCGTGAAGCCAAATTCCTGCTCGATCTCCTGCGAGATATTCGGAATGGTCTCAATCAATGATAATTCAAACACTGACTGTGCGTTGTCGGTCACTGGTCCGTATGAATCAACAGCGATTGTGACCGGCCCCATGCCAAGAAATCCAAATGCCACCAGTCCGAATGCAAAGACACTGGGAGCTTGCATGAAAGTGCCCAGCCCCTGTGTGGAAAATGCATATGCGACGGTCATCAATCCAACGATACTCAACCCAAGCCAGTAACATGAGAAATTCCCCGCCACCAGTCCGGAAAGAATATTCAAGGAAGCTCCACCGGCTTTTGAAGACTTCACAACCTCTTTCACATGAGCGGATTTCGTCGAAGTAAAGATCTTCACAAGTTCTGGAATAAGCGCGCCAGCCAAAGTGCCGCAGGAGATAATCGACGACAGTTTCCACCACAGTGAAGCATCGCCAGCAAGCGGACCCGTTGCTGCGTTCGGCCCGATTGTGACCCATGAAATTGCGTACGTTGTCACGATCGACACAATGGACGTGATCCAGACGAGACGTGTCAGCGGCAATTCAAATTCCATCTTGTCGGCGTTCAGGCTTTGTGATCGAGTGATCGATTCGTTCACAAAGTACGAAACCGCTGACGCCACAACCATCATGACACGCATGACGAAGATCCATACGAGCAGCTGAACCTGCAGACCTTCGTGAAAGTCCACAGCTTCGCCAGCCAGTAGTTTGACGCTCCGTGGATTGATCGCCAGCAGAATGAATGTAATGAGGGCGACGCCCGTCACGCCGTATGTTTCGAACCCATCCGCGCTGGGGCCGACCGAATCACCCGCGTTGTCTCCAGTGCAGTCCGCGATAACTCCAGGATTGCGAGCGTCGTCTTCTTTGATACCAAAGACGATCTTCATCAGGTCTGATCCGATGTCGGCAATTTTCGTGAAAATGCCACCAGCAATTCTTAACGCAGCCGCGCCCAGGCTTTCACCAATCGCAAAGCCGATGAAACACGGTCCAGCATAGTTGCCCGGGATGAACAGCAGAATGCAAAGCATGATCAGCAGTTCGACACTGATCAGCATCATCCCGATACTCATACCAGCTTGTAGCGGAATCGAGTAACACGAATATGGTTTGCCCGCCAGACTTGCGAAGGCTGTCCGTGAGTTCGCGAACGTGTTGACTCGAATTCCAAACCACGCAACCAGGTAACTTCCTGCAATCCCGACGAGCGAAAAGAGCAAGATGATACCGACCAGGCTCAGCGGAAAACCGTGTGTTTCCAGTTGTGTCACTGGATCGCGATAAAGCGCCAGCTTGCCGAAATATACAGCTACGACTGTGGCGATAAATACCCACAACAGCAAAATAAATTTACCCTGCGTTTTTAGATAGGTCTTACAGGTTTCGTAGATCAGGTCGGACACTTCCAGCATGGATTTGTGAACAGGCAAACCCTTAAGATGGGCGAAGATCCCGATGCCAAACGCCAGACCCATGACGCTGATCGCAACGCCTCCCATCAGCATCATCTGGCCGCTGAGTCCAAGTGCGATTGGGCGATCGAGTGACGGAATAATGAGGTCTGCTTCTCCAGCAATGGCCGATTGCGGCAAACACGCTGCGAAAAGAAGAGTCGCGAAAAAGACAATTCGTGATGACAACCGTGTCAGGCTGTTCGTCTTCATTGGTAACCTTGTAGGGGGAGGGAAGTTCAAAGTGCGGGTGGGAATGCCTGGAATTATGCCAGAGTGTGAAGATTGTGAGCAGGTTTGCAAGGCTCCTGCGTCAGTTGCACACCACTTTTTTGTGTGCAGATTCAGTTGCCACATGCAGACAAGGCGGACATGGAAGACTGGGTGAGTCGCAAACATGCTGGCCTCGAAAGTTCAATCGAGGTTCTACGCGTCGCGTATGGCGGTGCGCGGCCACTAGCATACGACGTTGAATGTGCTGCAAAAAATGTGTGCTCAGCTACCAAGCCCCAATCGCTCGCCTCGATATTTGCCGCTTTGGACTCTTGACACCCATGTTGGATTATCGAGATACCACTGAATGGTAAGTTCGAGGCCCGATTGGAAATCCTGCTGCGGTGTCCAGTTCAGCTCATTGGCAATCCTGGAGGCGTCGATGGCATACCGACGGTCGTGACCAGGTCGATCCTTGACGTATGTAATCAGATTTTCGCATGGACCATGCACGAGGCCGGGAGCAAGTCGATCGACCGTGGCGCAGACCATCTTGACGATACTGAGATTCGTTTGTTCGTTATTGCCGCCAATGTTGTAGCATTCTCCGATGCGACCCGCGGCAAGCACACGTTCAATTGCCGAACAGTGGTCTTCCACGAATAACCAATCTCGGACATTGAGTCCATCACCATAGACGGGTAACGGTTTGCCAGAGATCGCGTTCAGGATCATCAGCGGTATGAGCTTTTCTGGAAACTGATACGGACCATAGTTATTCGAGCAGTTGGTGATCACAGTCGGCAGTCCATAAGTGTGATGGTAAGCTCGCACAAAATGATCGGACGCTGCTTTGCTGGCAGAATATGGACTGTTCGGCGAGTATGGAGTTTCTTCGGTGAACAATCCAGTGTCGCCCAGTGAGCCGTAAACTTCGTCTGTGGAAACATGGAGGAAACGAAAAGCATTTTTTACTTCGCCGGACAGCGCGGCATAGTAACGCCGAACTTCCTCCAGCATGCGACAAGTGGCCAGCACGTTTGTTTCCACAAATGTCAGCGGTCCGTCAATTGATCGATCAACGTGTGATTCTGCAGCGAAGTTGACAATGACGTTCGGTTGATGAGTTTCAAGCAACTGCCGCACAAGCCCGGCATCGCCGATATCTCCCACAACCAGCGTGTGCAGCTCGGCATCGGTGTCGGGAAGCGAATCCGGATTTCCGGCGTATGTCAACTTGTCCAGATTGATCATCCGCACATCCGCTCGTACTATCGCACGACGAACAAAGCAACTGCCAATGAATCCGGCCCCGCCGGTGATCAGTAATGTTTGCATAGATATCAATTCAGTTTCAGATCTTCATAAATTGCATTGTTAATCATTCGATTGCGGCGCTGGTGCTGGCCTTCGCCGCAGAATCCGTTCGTCGACCATGCTGCGACCAGGCTTCTGTCCGGGTCACAAAACGCCATCGAACATTGCGACCCACCGTGTCCAAAAGTGGCCTCGCTGCAGTACTGTCCGAAACCGTACGGCACGGTTTCGGCACCATATCTGTTGGAATTGCAGACGACACCAAGACCAAAGTCCACTGTGTGTTGGAGAGTTTCGTCGAATTTTCCGACACGATGACGAGAGGCGATCTGATGAATCGTTGCATTCGACACCAGTCGCTGACCCGATGTTGATATTCCGCCGCGCAGCAGCATTTCATAGAAGCGTCCAAGTTCGCTGACTGGGCCTCGCAAGCTGGCACCAGGCGATGGTTGAGTTGTCCAGGGTTCACAAACATAGTTGCTTTCCGCAAGCAGTCCTTTGTCGCGTTCATAGATGACAGGCAGCTTGTCGGCCAGC
>JAYVNW010001200.1:0-3633 GCA_043758225.1 Candidatus Kuenenia sp.
CCGTCAGGGCCGATTTGCGGGTCGGCAGGACGGAAATGTTTGTCATCCGACTTAATCAGATCATCTGGCGTATTGTCGGCGTGCTTGATTCTGTCGCCATGGAATCCGCCGCCATCGTTGTTCACGGTAAATCGAGGCAGACCATTCATGTTAATGACACACGCATATGTAAACTGCCCCTGCACACTGTCGGGGAAGTTGCGACTGACGAGGAATTCGCTGCCAAGAGCTGGACGCATGCCTTCGTTATTGAATACAAAGTTCAACCCGGTGCGGCCGCCAAACTGAGCGCCAGACAGTGGCGTGTCCCATGCCTGATTTGCTGTCGTTCCGTCGCCGACAATGCCCTGTCCCCAATTGTTAAAGACATAACACCACATGTTGTATTGCCCTGGCAGTGCAAACTGCCGGATCTTCAACGAACGTGGATCCATCACATAAGCACCACCAGTTCCCTGGCTGCGATGTGGTCCCCATGGTGTTTCCAGAGTTGTGCTGGTCGCAATGCCTTCCAGCATGTGCAGCTTTCCGCCATGGCTCCATTCAAACGCGCTGGCTGTGTGATGCGTATCATCAGACGCCCAGCCGTCGAGCAGGTGCACGACCTGATCGGCTTTGTCGTCGCCGTCAGTATCTTTCAGAAACAACAATCGAGGCTGATCGACCACCAGAACTCCGCCATTCCAGAACTCAAATCCGGTCGGGCAATGCAGCTTGTCGTAAAACACTTTGCACGAATCCGCCTTGCCGTCGTGATCGGTGTCTTCCAGAATCAGCAATCGGTCATCCGGTTTGTGGTCACCCGGTTTCCATTGAGGATAAGTCGGCATGCATGAAACCCACAACCGGCCCTTGTTGTCGAAATTCAGCTGAACTGGTTTGGCAAGTTCCGGAAACATTGTTTCATCCGCA
The DNA here is from genome assembly GCA_043758225.1 of Candidatus Kuenenia sp. Taxonomy (GTDB): domain Bacteria; phylum Planctomycetota; class Planctomycetia; order Planctomycetales; family Planctomycetaceae; genus SXXK01. The sequence goes on from JAYVNW010001200.1 coordinate 913, forward strand.
AACGCCTGAATTTCAAAACCTTCCGGCACTTTCGTTTCAGCAATCAGTTGTGCAGGCGTCAGATATCGCAGTTCGTTGGCTTCCGAATACTTCTGACGCTCGGCTCCAAACCGAGTTTCCGGGACGAACAGTTCGCCAGTATCGACATCGTCTGGCTTGTCAGCAACAGGTTTGCCCTGTGCCATATTCCAGATATAGCGATCACGAACGTCGGCCATTTTGCGAATCTTGATGTATTCGCGAGGAAAAGTTTCCGTATCAAATGTCCTTCGTCCGCCGTAAACGTACCAGCCGTTTAACATCCGGTAGTCCTGCAGATGAACCCACGATTTGTCGATAATCGCAGCTCGTATCTTTTCGTAACCCGGACTGCCAAAGCTGGCGGACGAAGCAGAACCAAATGCTTTTTCATCAATCAACCTGGCGACTTCACGATCGCCGGCATCATTGAGATGGCAGCCGTTAATTGTGTATTGCAGGCCGGGTTTGTCGCTGAGTATTTTTTCAGATGCTGCGAATACATCAACAAAAGCAAGCTTGCGAGCAGCAGCAACTTCCGCTACTGCATTTGAGTACAATTTCAGGTTTGCATTTTCTGTCGCACCATCGGGCAACAAGGCATCACCAGTCGGTTCAAACGCAATCGGCGACACCAGGATAAAACGTGGCGGAGCTTTTGTGTCATCGCGAGGATATCGATTGGCAATCATATCCAGATAACTGCCGTATCGATTCTTGAAGTCGTCTACACCCTCAGTACCTGCATACGATTCGTTGAAGCCGAAAAAGCAAAAATACGTGTCTGCGCCAAAGGCCAGTTGCGGATCGTCCAGCGCTGTATAGTCGGAAGATCGCTGTTGAATGCCAACTTCTTCAGCGGGACGGCCGAAGTTACGAATGACAAGTTCTTTGTCTGGAAATCGGGTGTGCAGCAATGTCTCAAAGTGACCGAACAGATTCATGCGCTCTGCAAGTGAATTGCCCAGAAATCCGATTCTTTCGCCCTGTAAGAATTCGACCGGAAGTTTGCTGGCAGGCAGATCCGGACGCTTCGGTCGGGGCGGGAGAGACATCAGCTTCACAGCCAATTCCTTCGAAGGCCCTTGAGCCATCGTGACACAGAATTCACTTGCAGTGAACAATCCGGCAACAACTAATATCCAGCGAAATACCTGAGGCACGATCGAGCAACTCCAAAAGGGGATGACCACAATGGTGTTTGTTTGAAGTCGAGAATTGACGCCCATCACTTGATTCGCAATTCGATCTGTGACACACCATTCGGATGCGTACGGTAAACAGAGTCTGCCTGCGGAGCAACCAAACAACAGGATTCAGTTGATTTTCCAACGAACATCAGGTTCCACGCGACTTCCGCAGCCGTGAATGTTTCACGTACACTCCATCAATCCACGAGTTTGATGTCATTGGCTCTTTTATCGTGTTCCTCGGGAATCAAATCATGTCGCAGCGAGACCTTGTCCATCCACGTGATGCCATTATGCAGACCATGGATCGCATCTATCGCTATCGTATGACAACGACGTCCGGCGGAAATCTGTCAGTCCGCGATGACAATGGCGATGTATGGATTTCTCCGGCTCGGATTGATAAGGGCAGCCTGACTCGCAACGACATCGTCTGCGTCAGGTCCGACGGAACTGTCGATGGCCCGCACCGGCCTTCTTCTGAATACCCGTTTCATAGAGCCATCTATGAGGCTCGGCCTGAAATCAAAGCGATCGTGCATGCTCATCCCGTTGCTTTGGTCGCGTTCAGTATTTGCGGACAGATTCCAAATACACGTCTGTTTCATCAGGCTCATTTCGTGTGTGGTCAGCCTGGCTTTGCTCCGTATGCATTGCCGGGAAGCAGCAAGTTAGGACAAAACATCGCACAGACATTTTCATCCGGGAGCGATTGTGTCATTCTGGAAAATCATGGCGTGGTCGTTGGCGGTGAGTCGTTGCCGCACGCCTTTCAGCGATTCGAAGCATTCGAATTCGCAGGCAAGACGATCATCAAAGGCCGGCACCTGGGAGACATCAATTACCTGACCGATCCAGAACTTGAGATGGCTCAACAAAGAAATGTGAAGTTCGAAAGCTTCGAGCCATCAGCAGCCACGTCACAGGAGAAAGATCTGCGACGTCAACTTTGCGCTTTCATTCGACGCGGGTGTCGTCAGCGATTGTTGATCAGCACCGAAGGGAGTTTTTCGGTTCGTGTCAGTAACGATAGTTTCCTGATCACGCCGTCGCAGCACGATCGGGAGACGCTGGAAATCGATGATTTCGTGCTCGTGCGCGAACGTCAGTCAGAAAGCGGCAAAACTCCCAGCCGCGCGTCGCTGGCACATCAGGCGATCTATCGCAAACATCCGACAATCAACGCCATCGTGTTTGCTCATCCCGTAAACGCTACAGCGTTCAGCATCACATCGGGAGTGTTCGACGCGCGAACGATTCCGGAGAGCTACATCTTTCTCCGCGATGTGCATCGAGTGCCGTACGGCGTTCAATATGGATCGGGTGATCGGATCGCCGATTTCGTGTCTGCAACCAGTCCAGCCGCAATCCTTGAAAACGACGGCGTGCTTGTGACAGGTACTACAGTGCTGGACGCATTTGATCGCCTGGAAGTTCTTGAATCGACTGCCGAAGCCGTGATCAATTCGCGTGCAATCGGCGACGTGACTCCCATGCCCGACGCCGTGATCGA
>JAYVNW010001201.1:0-1941 GCA_043758225.1 Candidatus Kuenenia sp.
TGACGCTGACGATGCCTGAAACAATGTCTGTTGAACGCCGCATGATTCTTCGGGCGTTTGGAGCCAACCTGATCCTGACGCCTGGTTCAGAAGGCATGAAAGGTGCCATCTCCCGAGCTGAAGAAATGGCAAAGCAGGAGAATTGCTTCATACCTCAGCAATTCAAGAATCCAGCCAATCCTGAAATCCATTTCCGCACAACCGGTCCGGAGATCTTCGAAGACACGGGCGGAAAGGTCGACATTTTCGTTTCCGGCGTTGGCACTGGTGGAACGATCACCGGTGTCTCACGTTATCTGAAAAAGGAAAAAGGTCTGGCGATCAAATCTATTGCTGTTGAACCTGCAGGCAGTCCGGTTCTCTCCGGCGGCGCGCCGGGAAAACATCGTATCCAGGGAATCGGTGCTGGTTTCAAACCTGATGTTCTGGACATGTCATTGGTGGATGAAGTTGTCCAGGTAACCGACGAAGAGTCCATGGAAATGGCTCCGCGAGTTGCTCGCGAGGAAGGCATTTTGTGCGGCATCAGCTGTGGCGCTGCCATGGCGGCCGCATTGAAAGTTGCCGCTCGTCCGGAAAGCGCTGGCAAGACGATCGTGGTGATTCTGCCGGATTCCGGCGAACGCTACCTGTCATCCCCGATGTTTGACTACGCCCGCGAGACCCCTGCAGCCACGTAGGTTATGATTTGCAGCACGCCGAAAAAACAGTGTTTTTTCGGCGTGGCAGACTTAGCGCTGATCGCAAAAGTTGCCACACTGCCGGTTTCCCGTTTTGGGAATCCGCGCCCACGGGGCCTTAAGCAGTGTCGTATATGGTATGAAGTCGCAACCCAACACTGCGATAGACCGCAAGATGCGTCGTTTGAAAGTTGAGTTTTCGAACCGCAGTTAAATCTGGCTGACTGAGTTGTTCCGCGAGTGGGGACGGCTCAGTTTTTTTCATTTTCTGAAACAACCGTTTGCCGACTCAACCATGCAACGAACTGAACATTGATGCAGAACGATGAAGCATCTTACTTCTCTTTATGATCTGACTCCTTCGGACCTGACGGACGTGCTTACACGCGCGGCAGATCTGAAAGCACTCTTCAAAAAAGGCGAACGGCCCCCATTGCTGCAGGGCCGAGTCCTCGCGCAGTTGTTCGAAAAGCCATCGTTGCGGACGCGCAATAGTTTCGAAGCCGCCATGATTCATCTCGGCGGTTCCGGAATCTTTCTGACAACAGCTGAAGCCGGACTCAACGGTCGCGAATCGCTGGAGGATATTGCGAAAGTGCTAAGCTCGTTCAGCGACATCATTACGATGCGAACGTTTTCACATCAGCTCATCGTAGACTTTTCAAAGCACTCCAGTTGTCCTGTCATCAACGGTTTGTCAGACGAACGTCATCCCTGTCAGGCACTGACCGACTTGTTGACGATCCAGGAGATTTTCGGAAAACTCAAAGGCATGCATTTGGTATTTGTCGGTGACGGCAACAATGTGTCTATGTCGCTGGCCATTGCATCTGCTATGTCGGGAATGAAACTGACACTCGCCGCACCGAAGGGATTTGAATTTTCGAATGAGTTCATGAGGGGACTCAGCAAACGCTATCCACAGCACGACGTGCACCAGGTGCATTCAGCGAAGGACGCCGTAAAGACTGCCGATGTTGTTTACACTGACGTCTGGGCCAGCATGGGTCAGGAAGATGATGCCGTGCGAAGAATGAGGGCCTTTGCGGATTTCCAGGTCAATGAAGAATTGATGCAGGCAGCTCCGCAGGACGCCAGATTCATGCACGACTTGCCCGCCAAACGCGGCCTCGAAGTGACAGACGGCGTCATGGACGGTTCGCAGAGCATCGTGTTTCAGCAGGCAGAAAACCGCATGCATCTGGCTCGTGGATTGTTTGCGTGGATACTGGGCAAGTAGGTTTCGAATTCGGCTTATCCC
>JAYVNW010001202.1:0-5210 GCA_043758225.1 Candidatus Kuenenia sp.
AGTGTCGGAGGCCTGAGAGCGGCAATTCTGATCGACGTGATGCACGGTGTCCTCTCCATATTACTTTCGCTGATTTTGTTGCCGATGGTTTTCCATCACATTGGCGGCTTTGGGCAACTTCACAAGGCGGACAGCCTAAAGTCTGCGATGTTCGATTTCGTGGCCAGTTCCGATGCCGCACAGCACAGCGGCAATGAACAGTTCACCCCGTTCTATCTGTTTACACTTGCGGTCGCGGCATTGACGGGGATTGTCGTTCAGCCTCATATTATGAGTATCACAGGTGCCAGCCGATCCGAAATGGGCTCGCGCATTGGATTTACTTTCGGCAATCTTCTGAAGCGAGGAATGGCTGTCATCTGGACTCTGACCGCGCTGGCGGCTATCGCCTGGTATCTCGGGCCGTCCAGTCCGTTACGAAACGAAGCCAACACAAGCGACAAAGTGCTCTTGAACCAATTGACCATTGCCGCTCAGGGTGAGATCACGGTTTTGCCGGCCGAAGAAATTGTTGCGGCGCAGCACGCGAATCTGGCATTTTCGGAAGACTTGTTTGGAAGAATTGCTCGAGACTTATTGGGCAGCATCGGGCCGGGAGTTTTGGGTCTGGTTGCAGTGCTTGTGTTCAGCGCGGCCGTAAGTCACTGCGGAACTCAATTGATTTCGGCGACGGGTTTGTTTGCGGAATACTTGTGCAGGCAACAGCTGCAACCCGGCAGACCGCCTGAGCATTATGTCTGGATCGCCCGCGCCGTTGCTCCGGTTGTTGTTGCGATAGCGCTGCTGTTGCAGACAACATTTGCGGATGTCACCGACGTGCTGCGACTTGTGATCAAGACCCCGGCCATAGTCGGCATCAGCATGTGGATGGGATTCTTCTGGACTCGCTGGAACACAGCCTCCGTCTGGTCGACGACATTGGTCGCGTCATTTGTGGCTATCATTTGCGGATACTGGCCTGAAGAAGTTTACCGCACGATTCCGCTGTTTAAGAACCTGATGTTCTACGAAACAGCTGACGGACTGGTGATGCTGGATGCCTGGAAGATCGTCTGCATTCTTTTGTCAGGCCTGTCTGCCGGCGTGGTCGCAACCTTGTTGACGGATCATGAACCTGACGATCTGCTGGAATATTTCTACAGCGTCATTCGCACACGTGTGGATCCGAATGAACTGCCTGCTGTGCAGCGTTTCATTCCCGCAGACGAAGATAACCTGGAACACGTCTGGGCTTTGTATGGTTTTCAGATTCCAAAACCAACAGGACGCGGCATTGCAGGATTTGCCATTGCCTGGGTCATCGTGATTGCGATGATTTATGTGACAAAATGGATTTCGCTGATTGTTTAGATCCGCAGAAAATTCCTGAGCAGGTCATAGCCATGTTCAGTCAAAAAACTTTCCGGATGAAATTGTACGCCGTGAACTGGAAACTCTTTATGTTGCAGACCCATCACTTCGAATGACTGGCCATCGTCATTCACCCATGCCGTGACTTCAAGGCAATCCGGCACCGTATCTTTTGGAACAATCAAGCTGTGATAGCGAGTCGCTTGAAACGGATTCGGCAGATTTTCAAAAACGCCTTTGCCAGTATGTGAGATCATTGACGTTTTCCCATGCATCAACCGATCGGCTCGAACAACTTTCGCACCGTAGACGTCGGCCAGACACTGATGCCCCAGACACACACCAAGCACGGGAATCTTTGGTCCGAAGTGTGAGATCAATTCTCGCGACAATCCGGCCTCGGCCGGCGAACAAGGCCCTGGGGAAATGATGATACGTTCCGGCTTTAGTTCTTCGATTTGTTCAATGGAAATCTGATCGTTTCGTTCCACGCGGATTTGCGCTGCGGGATCGATCTCGCCAATCCGCTGAACGAGATTGAACGTAAATGAGTCATAATTATCGAGCAGGAATATCATTCGAGATTCGCGGTCCATTCAACAAATGCAGAATGCTGATTTGACAAAAACACCGTGTGAACGATCAGGAGCTAAACTTCGTTGAGTGAATCAGGCCCGATGAGATTGTAACTTTTTAAGATCATCTAAATCAGGGCTCGACCACTGGAATCATTTTTTCCCTAAAATGACGGCATCGATCACCGGGAACGCTCAAACCGTCTGCGACAAATCGACTCTGCCCATGGATTCAGACATCCCTTGGTTACAGAAAGTTCGATATTCGAAATCTACTCTCCGAGGTCAGGTCGTACGCTATTCACTGAGCATCAGCGATATCATTCGCGGCCGCTGTTGTATCAGAGTCCACGTTCACTTCAGCGTGCGGACGTGGCGGCGCGGGGCCGAGGTATTGATAGAACTGACATTCCAGTCGGCCGTTGTAAAGCTTTCTGCGGCGAGGAGCTCGACGACCGAAATGTTTTTCAAACCACGTGTTCGATGTAATCACGTAAAAACTCCATGTCGGCAAAGAATCACAGACTCGGCCGAGTTCCCGGTAGACGGCTTCCACTTCTTCCGGCGAACCCATGCGTTCTCCATAAGGCGGATTGCAGACGATCACTCCGTATTCGCGGAGAGATTTGAGTTCGCTGATTTCCTGTTGACGAAACTGAATATCGCCGCCAACACCCGCTTCTGCAGCACTTTTTTCTGACAATCGTATCGCCGCAGGATCGTGGTCGAAGCCCTGTATCGATTCAGTCAGCCGTGGCTGTCGCAAATCTTTTGCTTCAGTGCGGACATCTTTCCACATTTTGCGATCCATCCACGGCCAGTCTTCAGCGATGAAGGAACGGCCTGAACCAGGTGCAATGTTACGGCCGATCAACGCGGCTTCGATCGGCAACGTTCCACTGCCGCAGAAGGGATCGATGAATTGACGGTCACGGTTCCAATAGCTCAACTGCAACAAACCGGCGGCCATTGTTTCTCGCAATGGCGCTGGACCGGCAAATTCCCGGTAGCCGCGTTTATGCAAGCCGTCGCCAGAAGTGTCGATGGTTATCGTCGCCGTATCTCGCAGCAATGAAACCTCGACAGCGAATTCGGCGCCGGTTTCATCGAAGCGGAAACGATTGTATTTCTTTTTTAAGCTCTCAACGATCGCCTTTTTGACGGCTCCCTGCACTGAAGGCACGGCATGGAGTCGTGACTGGACGCTGCGGCCAGCAACAGGGAATTTTGCATCGACCGGAAGTATGTCACTCCACGGAAGATCAACTGTTTTGTCGAACAACGCACCGAAATCCGGCGCGTGGAACTCGCCAACTTTAATCAGCAATCGGTCGGCTGATCGCAGCCACATATTGCAGCGGGCGATGTCGCGTTCGTCTCCGGAAAAATGGACTTTTCCATCGAGCGTTCGCATGCCCGTATAGCCCAGTCGCTCGAGTTCTCTCGTGACGACGGATTCCAAGCCAAAGGTTGTGGTCGCAATCAATTCAAAACGCGGCATCTGATGGGGTCATCAATTGAGAGTGAAGCTGAGATTTTCAAAGAACGAAGCCCGAATTTGCAGAACGGCTTCGAATGACAGATTGGACGCCCGCGACAACGCTGCGTCAATCGTTGCAGGTCGCGTAGCTGGAGATTGCTGAGATTGGTGACCTCGAAATCAGTTTCGGCGACGAATTGCGGGAGAAAGCCATGGATCAGCGAGCCTAACAGTGTCCAGAGCAGCGAGAATTCGCGAAATATGCTCGGCGGATTCCGGCACACAGCGAAGCGCCTCGTATTCCGAGGCTGTGAGTTTTTGATGCAGCAAGTTTAACAAACGGTGCATTGTTTCGCGAAACGCCGCGAGTTCAGCGTCGCGCAGATCAGTCCTCAGCAGGACCGTCTGCGTTTCCGTTCGTTCTCGCTGCAGCATGGCCAGCGTTTCATGATGACTTCGATAAAGCAGACCGCCCACAAACGCACGGCGAAGTCGGCCATCGGGATCGTACTGATACACTCGATCCTGCCCGACAAAGATGCTCATCGCTGAATTCGGTCGAAAACCAATCGTAATCGGTTGATCAAAACCCACGACAAACAATTCAACGCGATCCGGCAGTGCGACGGCTTCCCGGATCAGGTCTTCGCGATCTTCTTCGTGTCTCGCCATGAATTTCGTTTATTCGATATTCACGGCTTGTTTTTGCCGTGTTCTAAGTGTCGCTCGCAACTCGAACCGTCATCCGAACAACAGCTCCGGACTGGCGACGTTTTGCTGCCACCGGGCGTTGCACTGAAGAGTATACGAATTGATCTGTCATTTTCGAGGCAAGATGCAAATGTCTGGCATGGAGGAGGACTGCGGTAAATGGAATTGACCAAAAGAGGCCGTTCACAAGAAACACAATTCCCGGCAGCATGGGTAGGGTGCCGTTTCTGGCTGCCAGCAAAAACCCAATCGGCCCCAAAATTTTTCCCAGCAAACCAACCAGTACGAACAAAAAATGTCGCACAGGAGCATCAGAAGCGCACCAATATCCAACCCCATAGACGCAAAGAGTGATGCCAAGGTATCTCCACAACTCTGCGTATCCCGCCTGGGGTTCAACCTTCAGGAGGGACATCGCAAACTCTGGGAAAGCGGCTGAATACAGTCCCGAAAAAAGGCTGCAGGCCGCAGCAGCTTTCAACATTCTGCCATGCCAACGCGGGCTGGCTGCTTTCATTGCGGAAATTGACATTACGACCTCCGTAACGTAACTGACCCAAAATTGGATATTGAGTCGGAATTTGAAAGCCCGGGAAACGTTCACAATGAACCGGTTCCGGTGACTGCCACAACGCAATCAGCGTGCCGCGATGTTTTTTTACAGCGTTGAACAGGCACAAACTAAGGAAATGCGAGAGGAATTTGGATGGAAATCGGTGCCTGCGTTGCCAGTCCGACAAACGCACGACAGGATTTCTCGCTTTGCAATTCGGCCGCTGACTGACAGTCGGTGGATTGTTCACTCAAACAGGTTCGAACCATTCGATCCGTGTTTCAAGACCGGACAGTGACAGAAAACCAGGCATTGATGCCTCTTCTGAATGCAAACGCCGCAGTCCATGTCGTCATGCAGGTCCTGGTAGATATCACGCTCGGGTGGTGTAGGCCCGCCACACGAAAGACCAGATAATCACCATTAATGCGATTGCCGTGGTCAGGATGGAGAGCCATGCCTGACGTCGGCCACTTGCTGCGACAGCCTCGACAGGTTCCAGCACGGCTTTACGAGGTTCCTGCACGATGACCATCCAGCC
>JAYVNW010001203.1:0-7535 GCA_043758225.1 Candidatus Kuenenia sp.
ATCGCTCGTTTTGATCCTTTTGTACGTTTCCAATCGACGGGCGGGTAGCGATGCGAGTAGCTGCCTTCGGCTTAATAGGCGAATGGTCTTCCTGCGACCCGACTGAACAAGGCAATTACGGCTGATGGCGCTTCTTCTGAATAATCCCGCCAAGATGGAATACGGAGCAAGATGCAGTCCTGTTGCCAGATCGCAGCGGTGATTTCAGGCGGCTTGTTGTCGAAAGAATTATCCGTGTATCGGAGCCCTTCCAACAATTCCGCACCAACACCATTGTCAAGCTTGATATGCACTCCGTCGATGACCAGACGGTCGTTTCGCAGGTCGCCAGCTGATACGGCAACACCACTTGCAAGTGCAGTTTTAGCCTCGTCCTTGGTTGGAAATTGTCCTTTGTATGTATTCGGCATCCAACCAAAACATGCCGTAAAGAGACGAACCGCACTATTGTACGGCAATTGCGTGACCCATTCGCCACCCGAGACAATGCAGCCATAGGTTGACCGACCGCATCGCAATTCCGGGTCGAGATTGAAAAACGTGGTTCCGGGAAGACCCGAGTGTCTGAGGCGAGCTTCTCCATTGAAATAATCGACAGAGCCTTGGATAAAGGACACCGACATCGGCGTCGCCACTAAAAGCAGAACTGCGGTTGCATATCGCCGGTGACCCAAGAAGTAGAGCAATCCGCCAATCATGATGACGGGCACCACAACAAGGCTGAGTGGACCAAGAATCGAACAGCACCAAATCAACAACAATGCCACAACGAGCAGCCAGAACGACTTCTTCACGGATGGTCGAGCATCAATCTCTTCCGTAAATGTGTCCATCGTTTTCGTCCACCTAGCTTTTTGCAACGTTCCTGCCATCCGTGGCACATGCATCTGCACCTACATCCTTTCAACAGTCACTGCCATTACGATTGGTGCCGTGCGGTCCGGGCCTTTGACGAGTTCAATTGTCTCAATCAAGTCCCGTTTTTTCGGTGTCACGGTGACTTCTCGTATTTGCTGCCCGCCAAGGGGATACGCGAATTCAGAGCCGGGCACATCGACACGTCGAATGTAGTCAGCGAAGTGAACGCCGTTGAGCAATTCGGTGTCTTCAGTTTCGCCGCCTTTGTAGTGCAGGCGAACGATCATTGAGACAGTCTTGTTTGAATCGTAAGGGAAACTCCAGCCACCAACGCCGCTTAGAAGATGAATGGCTTTCGCTTCACTATTGCACGGCAAAGTAACCGACTTTGGCATTGAAGCCGCAAGCGGTGCGTTCGGTCCATTCAGCAGAATAATATTCGGAACGGATTTGCCTCGTGGATCCGTCAGGATGAATGGCACATCCTTGAAGATTTTGGGCATCCAGTCGCTGAAAATCATTCGATCCGGGCCATCATCTGATGGTCCGAAGAGTCCCTTGGTGCTGATAGCTGTTGCATAGCGATCGAGAGAGATTGGCATGTATTTGCCTTTGTCTGTCAGGAATTCCAGCAGGCTGGCCAGTTCCTCCGGAGTCATCTGTTTTTCGAAACCTTCCGGCATCAGCGATTTGCGTGACCGTACGAGTTCTTCAATATCTTCGCGAGCGATCTGGTGTTCCTTTGCTTCGGCATCCAGCAGCGTGATCGCCGTGCGTGATTCGCCTGACATCATGCCATTGATCACCAGCCCATCTGTCTTAACGACAGTGTAGATTCTGAAATTGCCTTCGACGCTGCGGCTGGGGTCAACCATGTGCATCAGTAGCTCATGCTTCGGATGAACGGCCATACCGGTGAGATTTGGTCCGATCGTTTTACCTTCAATGCCGTGCATATGGCACTTGGAACAATGCTTCAGGAACATCGCCTTTCCGACTTTTACGTCGCCCTTTTCTTCGCACAGAGGCAGAAGAGATTGCAAAACTTTCTCACGATCTGCATCCGGCAGTCCACCGCCAGCAGCCATCAGTTTTTCAGCCGCCGCCCGAATTGACTTGTCTGGGTGAACTCGGAGCGCTTGCTTTTGGTCGAGCGTCAAATCACCGATTTCCATCGTGCCGGCTTCCACGGCTTTTAGCAGAGCGGTTGTCGTGGCGGGGCGAGACAGCAGGATTCGCACGGCTGCTGCCTTCATCGACGGAGTCATTTGTTCTGTTCGATCAACGATCATCTTTCCCGCATCTTTGGCAGTGCAGAGACCGGCGGATTCGATCAGACCAACGGCCAGATCGGGCGGTGTCTGCAAGCTGATCGTGTCAAGTACTGATGCAAGCACATCGGTACTATCGGACTGAAAACCGACAGCTTCCTGCGCTGCGTTGATTCGAGTCGCAGTTGTTGATTCGGCATCATTCACGACCTTCAGCAAAGAATCAACAATCTCTTTCGCATGGGCTTCGAGTGCCTTTGATCCGCACAGTGACGCCAGCTGCAACAACTTGCCTTTAGACGACGGTTCAATCTGTTCCAGGAGTTTAAGCAATGATGTCTCCATTACGTCTGTGGATTCCAATCGGTAATCTCGTGGCCAGCCGGCAGTGAGACCTCGAGCGACGACGGCGGACAATTGCGGCGAACCATGTTCAAGCCCAGCCAGCAGCTTCTCCATCGCTTCCGCTGTCGGTCGGCTGCGAGCAATGTGTTCAGCAACGATTTCCGAAGTCTGCAAGGCGCTGTCGTTGAGTTTAGTTGTATTCTTCTCATCAGGCTGCCCCAGCGCTTTCAGGAATGAAACGGTATGGGTCGCAGCCGCGACCGTGACGGCGTTGCCTTCCCAAAGATCCATGTTGTTGCGTCGAACAAGCATGGCTGCCAATTGGCCGGCTTCGTCTGATGACGGCATGTCTGCCAGACTGAGGATCGCCTGCAGTCGAACCTGAGCGTCGCTGTCGGTGAATAAGTTCTTTGCAGCGAGCAGAGTTGCAAGACCAAATTCATCGTGCGGCAATACGGCAATGGCGTTACGACGAACTCCTGCCGACGAATGTGACAATGCCTTTCGCACGACTGGCCCAACGACGCTGGCCGATTTCACACGCAGGTCTAACGGCATGTAACCCAGTCCGTTCAGCGTATGCAGTGCATGCACCGCGCCGACGTTCAGCCCGATTTCATCTACCGATTCATCCGCCAACAACGCGAGCAGCGGTTGAAGAACTTCGCCAGTGTTTCCGGCATTGCGTTCGATCAGTAACCGCTGCGCCTGCAATCGCCAGTTAAACGACGGATGTTTCAAGACTTGCACAAGCTCCAGATTGGTCGCGGTTGCCAGGCTGCTCCATTCGTGAAGCTTGTCCTTGCCACTTTCCGTGGGAAGGACGCGATAAATTCGACCGTGTTTCTTGTCGCGCAGGTCGCTCTCGTAAGCGTTGCCTTTGCCTGTCTTAAAACCCTGCGGGGTTGGATTGTGCTGGATGATGTAGTTATACCAGTCGATAACCCACACGGCACCATCAGGCCCGACTTCAGCCATGATCGGCGAGGCCCATTCGTCGTCGCTTGCCAGCAGGTTTGTGGGACTCGATGATTTGTAACCGGTACCGTCGCGATGCAGCAAAAACGTGCCGATAAGATGTCCGGTCGGTTCGCATACGAATGCAGTCTTGTTCCACCACTGCTGCGGAAATGTTCGAGCCGTGTACAATGCGTGGCCAGCACCAGCCGTGTAGCCGCCGAACTGGTCAACCTGTCGAACGTTCTCCGTGATAGCTTTGAAAAGCCATGAATCAGCGATCGTGCCAATATCCGGAGCTGCCCAGCCTCGTACTTTTTCATAGTAACGATTTGGGATTGGTACGAACGTACTCGGGTTATGGTTCGCTGTTGAGCCAAAGACCAGTCCATCTTCACTCAGGCCAAGTCCCCAGGTGTTGTTGTTTGTCGAACGGATGAATTCCACGTCTGTGACTTTCGGCGGATCCGTGTTCGACAGCTTGAATCTCCAGAAACCTTGGCGGAACGACTGTGCTGTTTTGCCGTCATATTCCGGCGCGCTGTCGTTATAGCCCTGCATCGCCCAGATCCAGTTGTCGAGACCATAACGGAAATTGCTGATGCCGCCATGAGTATCCCCCGCATTAAAACCGGTCATCAGGACTGTCTTCTGATCAGCCTTTTGGTCGCCGTCAGTGTCCTTCAGATAGATTGTTTCCGTCGCGTTCTGAACTACAGCACCGCCGCGATAAATCATGATGGCGGTTGGAATTGAAAGGCCTTCGGCGAAAATCGTGAACTTGTCGGCCACATTATCGCCGTCGGTGTCTTCGCAGATTCGAATGCGGTCACGGTCTTTGCCCAGTTCATTTGGATAATCGAGTGTTTCGCAGATCCACAAGCGGCCTCGTTCGTCCCAGTTCATCGAGATGGGCTTGGATTCGAAGTTACGTTCATCCGCGTACAACCGCAGTTTCATGCCTTCTGGCATGGAATAATGCTTCATCGATTCTTCAACCGAAAGAGGCAACTGCATTGTCGTCTTCGGAGCACCCTGAACTCCCCACTGACGGCCTGGCGTGTAGTTTGGAATTTTCGGCCCGACTTCAACGTATTCAAACGGCGCGACGTCTTTCGTCAGTTCGGTCATCTTTGGAGCGGTGAAGGCTTCGAGATCAGCGAACGCCGGAACGACAGAAACATCACCACCGCATGCCCAGCGAAGGCCACGTTCCAGGAGGTTCGTGAACCCAGCATTCGACCATGTCCGCTGATCGTGTCCCCATGCTGTGTAGAAGACTCGGCCTTTGCCCTGCGTCCTCACCCAAGTCCACGGTTCGCGATCTTGGCCTTCGGCTTGATCGCCTTCTATGCGGTATTCAAGGACTGTGCGATTCTCTTCATTATGCAGATGATGAATGTACGTTTCATCGAAGCTTGTAAAACCGCTGAAGCTCTTCATGATCGGATGAGTTGGCTCTGCAATCTGAGTGCTAAACACCTGCGCGCCGTGTTTCTGAAACTGGCCGCCCATGAGCTTTACGATCTCAGGATTATTGCGCCAGCAATAAGTTGCGCAGTGAATCGGAACAAATGCCTTACCACCTGCGACATAATCCAGCACGGCCTTCGCCTGAGAATCGTCAATCCTGTCGATGTTCGCATACAGCACCAGGCCATCGAAGGCCGCCAGAGTCTCTGGAGTCAGATCTTCCATGCGATCCGTATACTTCATTTCGATGCCGCGTTTTTCGAGTCCCGGCGCAATTTCGTGGAACATATCCACCGGCCGATGATGCCCATTGTCACCCATGAAGAGCAACTTGAGATCGGCAGCGGTAGAGGTGCTGGCAGTGGAAAAAACGGCCAGCAGCACAAGGGAGCGGAGGAGTATGGGAGCAAGGCAGCGCGAGTTTTTCATTGGGCACCGTGGAAACTTAGGATCTGGAAATCAGTTGTGTCGATTTTAGTATGGCCATTCTGCTACGTAACGAGCGAAACTATTCGTAGTCAGGATTTTTCAGTTTCTGTCTTTCCCGAATAAGTTGCCACACATCTGTGACACCAAGCCTCTCCAGCCAGGTTTCGATGTGCGACAAATCGATTGACGTTTCCTGAATCTTCAGAACACCGAGGATATCTCTTATGTGTCGATCGGAATGATCTTTCATGTACCATTGCATTTTTTTAAGGATGACATCTTCTGGAGACGCGAATTTGGCATTCACACTTTCACTAATTGACAACTGTCGCACCCGCTCCATGCGCGACCGATCAAAGTCCGAATCTTTCGCCACGACAAAGTCCACTTTTCCCCCAGTCACCGGCTGAATCAGGTTGAACATGCCGCGTCGAGCAACGGCACTTCGTGCAGCAGATTCGCTGAGATAGAAGTCTTCTGAATCAAAGCCTTCCAGAAACTCCGACAACTGTTCCTCAGAAAGCTCCAGTACGATATCAATGTCTTGAGTAAATCGTGGCTCCCCGTACATCGCAGAAGCCTGCGAACCGGTCACAAAGTACCGAAATCCTTTCTGATTGAGGATGCTGGCGATCGTCTCCAGGAGATCCGCCTGATCATTCAAAAATGCTTCGCTCATTCAGCGAAGTCCTTTCCCAGCATCCGTTTTGCAACTTCACGATTGACCAGATCCTGAGACCAATCCGAATGCATTTCGCGAATTGAAAAATATAATCGTTTTCTGGCGGATCGCCACATCGCATGCGTCATCCCAAGACGTTCCAGCGGAGTCTTCTTCCGAAGGATCTCCACCATTTCGTCGCTGACAATTTCGATATGGCTCAGGTCGGACTCGGACATAAATAGAAGCTCCAGGTGATTTACTATAACAATCTGGCTGGAGTAATTCTCCCAAAGCATCGAGCTTATGACTTTGGTCAAAATAATTTTGCCAGCCAGAAGCGAGAGGGTACGAATTGTCAGCCCTGACTCGCTACAATGCTGGGGCTTTCGGTCTTGTTGGTGTGCCTTAATCTGTCAGGCGCTGGATCGTGAAACGTTACCCCTGAAGCCGGTACGATCTCTCATGACGTTTATCGAAATGCAACCTGTCACTTCCCCTGTTTGTGGAGTGATTCGGCCTCCTGGATCCAAGAGTATTACCAATCGCGCGATGGTGATGGCGGCGCTGGCAAGCGGTCCGTTAAAAATGACGGGGGTGCTGGATAGTCAGGACACACGCGTCATGGTCGAAAGTCTGCGACGGCTGGGTTTCACTGTCGAACAGGATATCGATCAATGTTCCTGTACGGTACACGGTTTGGGCGGCCGAATTCCGGCTGAGTCCGCTGACTTGTGGTTGGAAAACAGCGGCACAAGTATCCGATTTCTAACGTCTTTGTGTGCGTTAGGGCAGGGCACTTACCGCCTCGACGGAGTCGAACGGATGCGACAGCGTCCGATCGGCGATCTGGTCAGCGCGCTTAAGCCGATTGGTGCGAGTGTCCGCTTTGAGCAGCCGAAGAGCGATTGTCCGCCGA
Source organism: Candidatus Kuenenia sp. (assembly GCA_043758225.1). Classification (GTDB taxonomy): domain Bacteria; phylum Planctomycetota; class Planctomycetia; order Planctomycetales; family Planctomycetaceae; genus SXXK01. The sequence goes on from JAYVNW010001203.1 coordinate 6,914, forward strand.
TTGTGGTCGAGGGAAGCAATGGGTCCTTGCAGGGAGGGACCACACGAATTCACGGTGATATCAGCAGTCAGTTTCTCAGCAGCATATTAATGGCAGCACCTGCATGCAGTAAGCCGGTGCATGTGACTGTAGATGGAGACTTGGTTTCGAAGCCATACATCCTGATGACGCTGCGAATGATGCATGCCTTTGGTGCCAGCGTGCAGTATCCGGATGATCTGTCATCGTTCTTTATTCAGCCGCAGCCGTATATGGCTGGAACTTACGACATCGAACCAGACGCCTCCGCAGCCAGCTACTTTTTCGGTGCGGCAGCGGTGACTGGTGGTGAAGTCACAGTCACCGGGCTCTCGAAACACGCATTGCAGGGAGACATTGGATTCGCTGAGGCGCTGCAGCAAATGGGCTGCGAAGTTTCGTGGCAAAGTGACAGGATCACGGTCAAGGGGCGTCCACTGCATGGCATCGATATCGATATGAATGCCATCAGTGATACGGCTCAGACACTGTCAACTGTTGCGGTCTTTGCAGATTCTCCAACAACGATCCGCAACGTCGGGCACATGCGGCACAAGGAAACGGATCGCATCGCCGCGGTGGTATCAGAACTCCAGCGCGCGGG
>JAYVNW010001204.1:0-1880 GCA_043758225.1 Candidatus Kuenenia sp.
CCAAGGCGATTTTGCGAATTCAGATGTTTGCCGAAGATTTGATACTGTTCCAGGGTTTGCAGCCGGATGATCAGGATCGAATTTGGCCGGAAGACCTGAAACGCGGCCTTGAGAATCATCGGACGTTTCTGCTGGAACACATCACTCTACGCGACGCAAAAGGCGAACCGATCAAAGGTGAAGTGACCGATGTGAAGCCGTTTGAGATTCCTGCGGATGGCATCCTTAGCACAGACATGATGTTGCATACGGCGACGTATGAATTGGAATTTCCGTTCACTGAACCTCCAGAATTCCTGACGATTCAGCAGGATATGAGCGACGAAAATTTCATCATTCCCAGCGAAATGAAACTCACCGTACATCAAGCCGGTACAGCAATGAACTACACGGAATCTTTGCTTCCAGGAGCGACCACGACCGTCCGTTTCGACTGGTCTCAGACGATCACAGAAGATGCTACAGACGCTGAATGGGAAACATGGTTTGCCAAACAACGTGAAGCCACTTTGGGGATCACCAGTTACAGCAGCGTCTATTCTTTTATCTACATCGAACCAAACGAAATTCGGCATGAGATCCTGATTCCGCTCGCCACGTTAAAGTCAATTCTGCCAGTGAAAAGTCGCGATGTGGCGTTTATCGAAATCGATGAACAGGAAGCCATTCGTGTGTTGATTAGCGATTGGTTACGAGCGGAAAACCCTGTCACGATCAACGGTTCACGCGTGATGCCGGATTTTTCGCGGATCGATTTTTACGGTCTCGATCTGAGAGATTTCGCAGCTCAGGCGGCGGAGCAGAAAGTCAGCCTGGCTAGTGGTCGAGTCGGCATCATTCTGCGTTACGTAACTCCCGAGGACGCCGTCCGCGACGCAACGTTGTCGTGGGAAAAGTATTATTCTTCGATGAACAAGATTCAGTCGGTCGTGATTTCATACCCGGATCGCATTGATCGTTTTGAGTTCTCAAGATTCAACAAGGGCAGCGACAACGTTTTGACATGGAAGTGTGATCCCGACGCATTGCCAAAGCCGATCGCCGCGGTGCCCGCCGAGATCGTGCCGCGTCCGACACTGACGATTCCAATTGCGGGCCTGGCCTGCCTTGTTGTTGCGTTCCTTGGCGTTCGAATTTCGAAGCCACAAGTTCGGATGCTGGTCAGCGGTGCCGCACTGATGTTGGCCATAGTATCGTGGCGATCATTTGGAATCACGATTGATCAACCATGGCGACAACCTGTCGAACTCAGCGACCAGCGTGCCATGGAGATCTTTCAAAAATTGCATCATGGAATTTACCGATCATTAGATTTCGGCAGCGAAGACCGTATCTACGATGTCCTCGCAACCAGTGTGGACGGCACACTCCTGGAAAAACTGTACTTGCAGCTTCATCAGAGTCTGGAGATGAATGAACAAAGCGGTGCGATCGCCAGAATTCAGTCGATCGAGTATGTCAACGGAGAAGAAACGACACGTTCAGCAACCAACGCACCGTGGCCAGGCTTCGAATACCGTTCGACATGGACGGTGGACGGCACCGTCGAACACTGGGGCCACATTCACGAACGCCAAAACCGCTTCGACGCCGTGTTCACCATCGAACCTCGCGACGGCAACTGGAAGATCACGCGCATGGATATTGCCGACCAAAAACAAGTCGCCGCAAAAACTCGGCTGCGATAACTGCGTAAAACCGCATCATCTGCCCCGTGCTGCTTGATCATGCGACCAGGGATCCGGCGAGCGGTGCGGCGTCAGCCCACCTGTGGGCTGTTGAACGCCGATTTCCACAAGCGATTTGCTCATGACACTTTTGCTGGGATTATGAAAACACGAATTCCAGCTTGAGATTCGCAAGCCAGGGTATTTTTGGGT
>JAYVNW010001205.1:0-1881 GCA_043758225.1 Candidatus Kuenenia sp.
CCTCTTACCAATTCACGAAACATGAATGTTGGCTATGCCGACGGCAGCGTGGGATTTATCAGTTCGACGTGTTCGAGAGATGTCCTTCAGGCACTCATCACCGTTGACGGAAACGATGTGCTCGGAGGAAATGAGTTCTAACCCTGTTGCATACGGGAGCGCCGGCAACCATTCATCCGTCGGGCCACGAATGCAGCACGCTAATCAGGAACAGAGCGGAGCTTAAGTTTGCTCAGGTCAACTCAGAACCTCGTGCAGGACATGCCCATGGACATCGGTCAGGCGGCGATCAATGCCGTCGTGCCGCACAGTCAGTTTCGTGTGATCGATTCCCAGCAGATGCAACGCCGTGGCATGGATGTCGTACACTTGAGTCGGATTGCCGCGATCCAGAGGTTTGTATCCCCATTCATCGGACGGGCCGTAACTCGTGCCGCCACGGACTCCGCCGCCGCAGAGCCAATTTGTGAACACGTAAGGATTGTGATCTCGACCTTTGCTGCCCTGCGTCGATGGCATGCGACCGAACTCTGTGGTCCACAGAATGAGCGTATCGTCCAACAGGCCGCGATGCTTCAAGTCTTTGATCAGAGCGGCAGTGCCTATTGCCATGCCCATCGCCAGCGGCTTATGGTCACGTTCGATGTCTTCATGGCTGTCCCAGTTGCGACGAGGGAATCCGTTGTCGTTTCCAGACCAGATCTGAATAAACCGGACGCCGCGTTCCAGCATCCGCCGCGCGATGAGGCATTTGCGGCCGAAGTACTCTGCTTCCTCCGGAATATTGATCTCCGCCGGATATGTCGCCCCCTGACTGTCGATGCCATACATCTTCATCGTCGCTTCAGTCTCGCCGGAAATGTCGAAGATACCCGGTGCGCTCAGCTGCATTTTCGCCGCGAGCTCGTACGATCGCAGCCGTGCTTCCAGCCGCGAATCGCCGGGCCGCTGACGGTTGTAGGATTCGTTCAGACACTTGAGTAACAATTGCCCATCAGCCTCTGCGCCGGGCGTTACGAAGTCTGCAGTGGCGGTTAAGTCGTCAATCGGCGTGCTGCGTTGAGGAAAAATCATTGTTCCCTGGTGACTTGCCGACAAGAAACCAGCACCCCAGTTTTTGGGACCGTTGCTGGCAAAACCGCGATGGTCGGGCAACACCACAAACGTTGGCAGATTTTCATTGAGAGATCCGAGCCCATAGCTCACCCACGCGCCCATACCTGGAAAGCCGGGGCGGTCAAAACCAGTTGCCTGAAGATACGTCGCCTGGCTATGAACGCCCGTCTTACCGACCATGTTGTGAACGAAGGCCATGTCATCCACGCATTCGCCCAGCGGAGCGACAACTTCGCTGATTGCCTTGCCACATTCACCGTACTGCGAGAACTTGAATGGCGATTTCATCCACGGTCCAAGTCCGTCCTGAAACGCTTCGACATGTTCGCCGAAGTCAGAAGATTCGCCGTGATGCTTTTCCAGCTGAGGCTTGTGGTCCCACAAGTCAATATGACTGGCAGCTCCGCCCATGAACAACTGAATGATGCGTTTCACCTTCGGCGGATGATGCAGCACACCTCGCAGAATTCCCGCGTCGATGGCAGTTGAGGTCGAAGCACTTTCGTTTGCGGCAGCAGTTGCTTCGGTCAACATCACAGCGGCCGCAAGACCACCGATTCCCTGACCGCTGGAATCCAGAAATCGACGGCGATTGATCGTCATAAGTAAAATACTCGCGTTAAGTTTGCAGATATAGTGTGTTTGGCGAGCGGCAGGGCGTCAGCTCTCCGAGTATCCTTACAGGACTTATTCCGAAGCTGGAGCCCCGGAACGAGAAATCGCAGCCTCATTCAACACCGTGCGACACGGAGATGTGCCATCACA
>JAYVNW010001206.1:0-2574 GCA_043758225.1 Candidatus Kuenenia sp.
ACGACGGGCCGCCAGACTGAAGCGTCCCACACGCTCCGTGGCCGGTTCGTTCAGGCCGTACAGCTCCTGTGTCTGTTGCGTTTCGTCACTCAGTCGCACGACTTCCGGTACCGACATCTGCATGCGGAACGCGAGTTCGTAACTCTTGATTCGAGCGCGCATGGCCGGATCGTCGGGGTACTGGATTCCGGCCAGACCGTTCAGTCCATTCAGAAGGTCCAGTTGCTCTCGACGTTCGGCGATCGACACGCTGGCACCGGGTGTTCCAAACGGCAGCGGGTTGTTCGGGTCCAGAGCCATGTTGACTCCGGAGTGTTCCGGACCAAGATAGCTGGCACCGTGAGCTCCGACTCCGCCACAGCAGTCTCCCGGGCCGCCGCCCATGACTACAAACTGTGGCAGATTCTCGTTCAGAGAACCAAGGCCGTAATGCACCCATGATCCAATCGACGGGTGAAAGCCATCAAAGATGTGTCGTCCCGTGTGAAACTGCAGTTGAGCCGCATGATCATTGTCTGTGGTCCACATCGAGCGCACGATCGCAAGTTCATCAACACAGTCGCCAACGTGAGGCCACCAGTCACTGACCTCAATGCCGCTGTCGCCGCGTCTTCGAAATCCCACCTGAGTGGAATAGAGCTTCGCCATCAGGGCTCGCGGAGTTCCTGCAAAGTCACGTACGTTTTTTCGGTAGAACGGTGAATCCAGCACGGACGATTTGAATGGCGATTCATCGATTGTCAGTCCGGCATATTTGTCCACGGCGGGCTTGGGATCAAAGCTCTCAAGATGACTGGTGCCGCCCAGCATGAAGTACCAGATAACGCTCTTGGCTTTTGGGGCGAATTGAGCGATCGCGGTATCGGTCATTACGTCAACGCTTGACTCGACAGTTCGCGCAAAACCGTCGCGAGCCAGCAGGGAACCCAATGCCAGACCCGTGAATCCCATCCCCATGTCGGACAGAAAGTGTCGGCGAGGTTTCGAAAAACGTGGACGGGATATTGTCATGGAAGGATTCTCGACTGAATGGGCAATCAACGCGGGAAATCATCTTATCGTGACAAAATCATTGTGACTGAACAGCACATGAACAAGGTTCTCACGAGCTCGCAGGTAAGCGACAGTCGCCGGTGCTCGCTGCGAAGACTCACCTCCGGCGGGAAAAACAGCGAGGTTAACTTTACCGGCTGTTGCCTTATTTTGTTCCAAAAATGTCTGACACATGGCGATCTCAGCCGGTGTCGGTGCTCTGTTGAGAATGTTCTCAAACGCAATCGTGATCAAAGACGTTCTGTTCTCCGCCGTGTCGCCTTCACCAGCGTCTTCACTGAGTCTCCCGGCCAGAAGTCGAGCGCGATCCAGAGCCAGTCGGCTGTTCATCAACGCCAGCGCCTGCTGCGGAACAACACTTTCCTGCCGTCGATAGCACTCGTTGGGATTCGCGGCATCGAAGGTCTCCAGAATACCAGCCTTTTCATTGGGCGTGCTTCGAAAATACAAGCTGCGACGAAGATTGGTTTGGGACTCCGTCTCTGGAATCTCCGGACCGCCGCGAACAGGGTCCAGTGAGCCCGCCACGAAAAGTATCGAATCGCGGACGACTTCAGCTTCCATTCGACGCGAATTCATCCGCCACAAAAATTGATTTCCCGGATCGGCTGCCATGTTCGCAATAACAGACGCAGATTGTTGCGATGTCACGGAACTCTGGCGATACGTCGATGACAACACAATCATGCGATGCAGAGACTTCATCTGCCAGCCGTTGTTCGACATTTCCGTCGCGACCCAATCAAGCAGATTCTGATTCGACGGCTGTTGACCGTTGAGTCCAAAGTTGGCGACAGACGAGACGAGTGCTTCACCGAAGTGACGCAGCCAAATATGGTTCACGGCAATACGCGAGGCTCGCGGATTCTGAGGACTTGTAATCCATCGCGCGAGTGCGAGCCGTCGTCCGGTTGAGGAGCTCGGAAACGTTTCACCCAGCTTTGAATAAGTTCCATCGGCCTGATCGACGGCAGCCTTCGCATCGGCCAGCTTTTGCTGCATCTCGGAATGCTTTTGCTCAGCGTCAGCTAAAGCAGCGGCGGAATTTTCAGGCGTCGCTGAGGTTGCCGATGACGCGCGAACGCCTGCCAGAAAATGGTCTGCCGTCAACACTTCTTCGGACAGCGTGGCAACAGCAACCTGACGCTCCACGCGACTGGCTGCGAGAGCCTTCTTACGAGCGACATCCTCAGGTTCACCAAAGTACTTTGCCTGTTCGGCCGCGAGTCGTGCCGTGATCGCTTCCAGTTCGCGCTGAGCTGTGATCTGCTTTACTTCCGCGAGCTTAACTTGATGCATTGCAGTGAACTGACGCTCCTTGAGATCCTTCAGGTCCGGAACGAGTTCGCGGACATCGACTTCCAGAAACTCGGCCGATCCGTTGTGAACCCACAACGCAAATTTTCCATCGCTTCGAGCCACAGGCATTGTGTAATCCAGCTTGTGTTCGCCGTTCAGCGTAATCGTCAATTGCTGGTCTCGAACCGTGATCTCAACCGTTGTCACTTCGCCCACGGAAAG
>JAYVNW010001207.1:0-1744 GCA_043758225.1 Candidatus Kuenenia sp.
CTTCAACCGATCGACACCGATGATGGTACAATCGACACCGTTCTGCTGACCGCGTTCAAAGATCGATTTTAATTGGGGCAATTGATGATCATGCGTTGCAATGATAACTTTTCCGGTGCGTCGCCAAGCGACATCGTAGTTGTCACAGAACGCTTCCAGAGCCACCTTGCCATCACGACAGTTTCGGGCTCGCAATGAGCCCGGCTTGTAATAAATTCCCGAGTGAATCACTCCGGAATTTCGCCCGGTTTGATGGAACGCTAACGTTGCTTCCTTTTCGAGGACGGCAAGTTTTAGCTCAGGTTTTAATTGGGACATTTGCCATGCGGTGGCCAGTCCGACAATTCCGCCACCGATGATTACGAAGTCAAAATGAGGCATGGTATTTCAGAATTGAAATTTGAAATCGGAGATTCAAAATTCACAGAGATGTTTGTGACCTAAACTCTGACGTGTTCCAGCGCTTCGCGAGCCTCCATAATGTAGCTGACATAAAAGGGACCGAATTCAGCGTATCCGGCGGACGCTTTGTCGAATCGCATCGTGTACACGATTTCTTTGATGTATTCCGGAGCACGGCTCCACAATGTGACGCCCCATTCCCAGTCATCAAAGCCTGTGGAGGCTGTGATCAACTGGGAGACGCGGCCGGCGAACTTGATGCCGGAAGTCGCATGTTCAGCCATAAGTGAGCTGCGTTCGCTGAACGGCTCTTTATACCAATTCGCCAATGGATGACGCGCCTTATTCATCGGATAGAACGTCATTACGGGAAACGCAGGGAAGTCCGGATACAGACGCTGCTGGTTCATCGCGGGCAGGCGTTGTTGATAAGCATTCATTTTGGCCTGAAATGCGGGATCGTCTGGTTTGGTACCTTCTCGTTCAAGTCGGGCGGCATACTGTTCGACGGTGGGGACGTACTCGCTGACTTCGGTGATCGATACGAAGGAGTATGTTGGCTCCAACACTGTTCCCAGCCGGCTGGCACGAAGTCGCTGGACGATCGCATCGATCTTAAGTGGGTCGGCATCCATCAGCATCAGACCAAGATCCGCGCGATGTCCAGACACGACAGAAACCTGAATTCTGGCTGGAACGTAGTCGCCTGCCGGATTAAGAATTTCGATCACTTCCGCCCGACCATGTGCTCGGTCGGATGGGTTAAGCGCCATCAAGGCCGCTTGGTTAATTCGATAATAAATATGCAGGCAGTGCCAGCCTTCAGACATGAGTACAGTTGGTTCTGGCAGTGGTGCAGAATGTCCTTGTGGGCGTTGCACGTCAGGAACTTTCGGAAATGGAGTTGGATAAACGTTTCGCAGTGAACGCGGATTCAAACATCGCATAGCGTGAGACTAGACAATACAGCCGATCTGCGAACAGCTAAACCAGCCAACAGTCCAGGTTTAGATTCACGGGAAATTTTTAGATCTGCGAGCAATGTTAACTTGGAGTGTAGACTATGCGGAATGATCTGCGGAGTGGGATGCTCATCCAATTTTGCGTTGATTTGTTTTGCCGAAAGCCGGAAGCCGGATTTTGAAGAATTGTGTTTGCAACGAAATCTCTTGTTCAAACCTTTTGAGTTTGAGTCGATCGCGTCGCCAGACGTTGGAAATACGAGATCTTCTACCGTCTGCCCATGGAAGATTCGGTTTTTATGTCTCCGCACCGGTTTAGACCCGAAAACGCATGATTTTGCGAAGAACTTTCCGCGTTTTCTTTCCTGAACGCATGGTGA
>JAYVNW010001208.1:0-1663 GCA_043758225.1 Candidatus Kuenenia sp.
GTCGCCACGAGAATCTCCAATCAGCACTGTCGAAAGGATCGGGGATTTTTTTGGATCGTCAACATGCTTCTGAAATTATTTCCACGAATCGTGGACCGCAAATTACGCGAAGCAGCAATTTCTGCCGTCCCATTGACCTGCTAACGAACTCGCAGATGATAGTTGTAACTGCCATTTCGATGGACGTTCAGATGGCTGCGCACGCTGCGCCCGTAGTACGCGGGTACCGCATAAACCGGGGTCGGGTACACAGGCGCTGTGTAGAATTGCGCTGCATATGCAGGGTGCGTATAGACTGGCAGCGAATAAACAACTGGAGCGACCGCAACTGTCGGCACCAGAGGCGCGTAATAGCTTGTCGAATAGCTCACCGTTGTCACGGGAAAATGCGAAACAGCATAAGTTGCTGTCGGAACGACATAAGCCGGCTGATAAGTCGTAACCGGAGCATACGCCATCACCGGCTGTGCAAATACTGGACGTGGGTGATACAGGTAGACAGGGTCGGCATTCGATATGCTAATCGTACCTGCAAACGCCAGCACACAGAAAATCAATTGTCGAGCCATGGTTCTTACTTCCTCATCGATCTCGCACAGAGCAATTCAATATGTCTCAACGCGAGACAAAGCAAAATTGATCGTCTGGGAGATATTCGAAGATTGTATCGCATGGGAGGCTTGGTGGAAGTGTGAGCCTCGACTCAGAGTGGTTTTCCTATTGCTTTGCTTTTGAGTGAGTAACTTCTGGCAAGAGCAGAATTACTGGTCGCATCGATGTTTCGCTGCCGCTTCAGCTCCACGTCGGGGTTTTTTGCGAACTCAACGTCTAGCCTGAATTGCTTCCAATTCAGACGCCTTTCTTGCATGTTCTGCCGCCATTTCGGGATCGGATGATTGCGTGTACGCCTTTTCAAGCAAACGATGCCATTCCGACGTTGCCGGGCGGACTTTCAACGCGTCCATCAAGTCCGCGATCCCTTCATGCCAGCGTCCAAGGGCCACGTAGATTTCACCTCGTGTGGAGAGTGCGTCGGGATTATTTGGCAGCTTTTCCAAAGTCAGGTTTGCCAGTACCAGAGCAGTTTCGGCAGCGGTCGGATCGGTGCGAAGGGTCGCAATTGCAAGATTGTTAAGAATCATCGGGTTCACCCCACGCGAACGAGCATTTGCCAGTTCCAGATAACTTTGTGCCTGTGGGTACCGATTCAGCAGGAGCGCGAACATGCCGAGTTTGTTAAGAACCTCGGCCCCGAAATCCCCTTCCAATTGCAATTGACGGATCATGCCGGCAGCATCATCTGCTGCTGAGTGTTTCGAAAAACTCAATAAGGCAAGACGATCAATCGCAGATATGATGGTTGCTTTGCATTTAAGAGCGTCCCGAAGAAGTTCCAGAATGGCGATGCGATCAATCTCGGTCGGGATCTCTGTCGTAAGAAATTCACGTGCGTCAATTCCAGAGGATTTTAGTCCCGTCAGTCGATCGAACTCGGCAAGGCAGGATTGACCGTAGAGCGATTCGAGCTTTGGGTCTTTTGGCACTGAGTTTATAGTTTGGTCGGCTGATAGAGTTAGTAAAAATCCTCGCGCTTCTTCGCTTCGCCCCATCAGCAGCAACGCTTCCGCATGAATACCAGCAGCGGTAGCGTCAGTGTTATCCG
>JAYVNW010001209.1:0-1717 GCA_043758225.1 Candidatus Kuenenia sp.
CCTACTCTGGATTAATTAGGGCAGCGGAACCGAAAAGCTTCCGCCCTGATTCTTCATCGGGATTTCGATGTAGTTATTGGCGCGATTCAGTCGCAGGAAATCCTTCAATTGCTTCCAGACTGCAAGTTGTGATTCCGTCAGGACTTCGTTGACCTTCGCTTCACTCACCTTGTGCAACGGGTAAGCCAGCAGCACCAGTTCGCGAACGTAATCGTCGTACGATCCTTTCGCCAAACTTTTCGGCATCACCTGCTCGGTGAATTTCATGACGTCCTCCCGCTGCGCGGGAGTGAGCCATAATTCCTGATCCAGCAATGCGGTGACAGTCATCGCCCTCACATGCTGAATATAGTTGGCGTGATCTTCAGATTTATTATGCGCATTGACCGTTCGCACGGCTTCTGCCCAGATTTCGTTGCTGTCCAGGCCATCGACAGACATATTCTGAGCCGAAAACGCAAAGTTGCCGCGCATCTGCCCCATCTGTTGCACCATGTTGTCAACGGTCTGTTGAGTCGATTGTTTCCAATCGGCCAATGCTGAAGTGGTCGCACCTTTGCTGGCCACTGTCAGGTATTCAACCTGTTCAGGCGTCAGATTCAATCTTCGTTCAAAGTAGCCGACACGCACTGCAGCGGCGTGCAAATATGTCTTTCGTTGAGTCACAACAGCCTGCTTGATGTTTTCAGCCCATTGCTCCGGCCCTTCGTTAGATTGAAACATGATGTAGTTCTGATTGCCATTGTTGCCGGAGGTCAGATCGGTGAGGCGTTCTTTCTGACGCTCATCCAGAAAATCGGCTTTGGCAACAGGCAGCATCGTGCTGAGAGACTGATACGGCAGATAATAATTTTGTCCAACAAAGGAATAAAATGGCGAAGTGAGTTGTTTCTTTTCCGCCGAAAACTGTTCCAGCATTTTCTGTCGCTGCTCGTCTGACAGAAACAACTCCTGATCAAATAAAGCAACGACAAATTCTCGAAACGCGGCATTCTGACTTTCCATACGTTCCGCGACGGCAATATTAAGTTGTTCTTTCTGAGTATCATTCAGAACTTCCTTGCGAATGGATAGCAACAAAGCATCGGTTAGCTTTGTTCCGACACCGTCAGACTGAACAAACAGCAATGGTGTATTTTCTCCAAACGGTCGATTCTGCCTTGCGGGATTGTCTCGCTTTGCATAACTGACGAATTCCTCTTTCAAATGTTTCGCGACCAGCTCCTTGATCGTGGCCTGTTGTGTTTCATCCAATTTGCAGGTTTGAATTACCCACGATTCCATAGCGCCGCTGAGCGCCAGTGTGCGGTCGGCATGTTCTTTTCGGTCGGCTTCACCGGGCAATAATTTGGGTTGAGCTGCTTCTACTGCCATTATGCCTGGTGCGGGGATGGCTTGCTTTGGCTCTTCGCCGTTGAGTTCACGCAAAACTTCGCCGAACAGATTACCAATCTCAGAAATCAAATTGCCGTCCTGCGGCATTGCATGGGGCATTGCAAGCGCAAAGGCAGACAGGACAACTCGTTGTAGCATGCATAGAAAAAGGTTTGCACTCATAGATGTGCCATTCTGATGACTCAACGAAACCACCCTCGTCGCAGAATTGTGCGGACGAAACGGCCCATTGGCAAGCAGATCCGCAAACTTTGTCCTGCTAAAAGCCACAGCCAATCGTCTCGTCTCTGAGGATTGTCGTTGGAGATCCTGAGATCTTAGA
>JAYVNW010001210.1:0-4698 GCA_043758225.1 Candidatus Kuenenia sp.
CCTGGAATGTGTTCTACAGACTGGGCGTCGATGGGATCAGCATGCCACTGGTGCTGCTGACAAGCCTAGTGAGCATGTTGGCGATGGGCGCCAGCTGGAGCATTACGAAGCACATTAAGGGATATATGGTACTGTTTCTGATGCTGGAAACGGGCATGATGGGCGTATTTCTGGCAACGGACTTCTTCCTGTTCTATGTGTTCTGGGAAGTCATGTTGCTGCCAATGTATTTCCTGATTGGTGTCTGGGGCGGACCTCGAAAAGAATATGCTGCAATCAAATTCTTCCTCTACACGCTGGCAGGAAGCGTGTTGATGCTGATCGCAATGTTGATGTTCTACTTCAACAGCGGTGTGAAGGAAGACAGCTTCAACCTCATCAAACTGGCAGAAGCCGCGACGACTGGCAGCCTTCTTAGCCCGTCGATGCAAATTACTGCGTTCATCATGCTGTTCATCGGTTTTGCTATTAAACTGCCGGCTTTCCCGGTTCACACATGGTTGCCCGATGCTCACGTCGAAGCTCCAACGCCAATCAGTATGATTCTGGCGGGTGTTCTGCTGAAAATGGGTGGCTACGGCATCATTCGAATTGCGTTTCCGCTTTGTCCCTATGGTGCTCAGTATCTTGCCTATTCGATGGTCGCGATTGGTGTCATTAGTATCATCTATGGTGCCTTCGCCGCCTTGGCTCAAACAGACTTCAAACGCCTTGTGGCTTACAGCTCTGTCAGTCACATGGGATATGTGTTGCTTGGTCTTGCCGTCTGGAAAATCAACGAAAAGACTGGCGAAACAATGAACTCCGAGTACTGGCAAATGGGCCTGAATGGTGCCATGTTCCAGATGATCGCACACGGAATTTCATCGGCTGGCATGTTCTTTATGGTAGGAGTGATTTACGATCGCGTGCATCATCGCGATCTGAACAAGTTCGGTGGCCTAATGGGTAAAATGCCGCTTTACGGCGGGTTATCTGCAGGATTGTTCTTTGCGGGTCTCGGCCTGCCGGGACTGTGTGGTTTTATTGGAGAAATCTTTGTCGTTCTGAGCACTTGGAGCTTCAATCCGGCCTTGGCAATCGTGGCTGCTTCGGGTGTCATCCTGACCGCTGGCTACATTTTGTGGGCGATGCAGCGCGTCTATTTGGGAGCTGAATACAAAGGCCCTCATCCTGAAGATTTGACGCCAATGAACACGCGAGAAATTGCAATCGCAGCATCACTGTTGACATTGGCAATCATTTTCGGAGTTGTTCCAGGGATCATCTTCAATGTGATGACGCCTTCGATCAGCAGGATGGCAAAAGCTGCGGAAGCTGGTTATCACGTTGGCTTTCAAGAAGAGGCTGAAAAGCTGAAGCGTGATGAGTTGCAAGCTCAACGCTGATTGTTATTGAGTCGCAAGTTGTGTGTACCCTGTTCTCTTGTCGGTAAGTCTCAAAAATGCTGTTTCCTCAGCTTCTCGATAAACTGATTACTGAAACAACATCGTTGTCGATTCCAGGCTTCAGCGTCGAGTTGTGCCTGAGTGCAACAATCATAGCAATGCTTTTGATGCGGCTGGTGAACCTTGACCGTTGGGTGCCAGCTTCCGTGACTGCCGTAATGGGTGCATTTGTCGCTTTGATTTTCACGTGGCTGCAGTTTCGCCAGATCATTACTCCCGATGCGATCGTGTCGCAGAAGATTTTTACAGGGCTTCTGATTCACGACACATTCACAGTTTACTTCCGTGCGTTTCTGTCTTTATTTCTCCTGCTGACGATTGCCCTGACGTCATTGACTGGTATTCCAGACAATGAAGACGGCCCTGACTTTTATTCGCTGCTCTTCGGTGCCACCATTGGTCTGATGATCATGGCCAGTGCTAATAGCTTGCTGATGCTGTTTGTGGGTGTTGAGATGGCCAGCGTTCCAAGTTACGCGATGGTTGGTTTCCTGAAGGGGCGGAAGCCAAGCAGTGAGGCCGCACTAAAGTTCGTCATCTATGGAGCAGGTGCTGCGGGCGTGATGTTGTACGGGATCAGCCTGATCGCTGGCGTTCTCGGTACTGCAGACATGTCGCTCCTTGCTGCACGGTTAGGCGAAGCCGCTGCGGGTGGATCGGGCGGACTGAGCGATCCCGAATTGCGAGCAGTGTCATTTGGCATTCTGCTGGTCATGGTTGGACTGGCGTTCAAATTATCTTTGGTTCCGTTTCACTTCTGGTGTCCAGATGCGTTTGAAGGTGCGTCCGCCGAAGTTGCCGGTTTCTTATCTGTGGCTTCTAAAGCTGGGGCATTCGCATTAATGGTGCGTTTTGGTTTGGCATTGAGCGGCGCCCCCGGGACAGAATCACTGATGATCGCGTTCGGTGTTGGAATTGGATTTATTGCCTGCGTGACGACGACGTTTGGAAATCTTGCCGCGTATTCTCAAACGAATCTGAAGCGACTTCTGGCGTATTCGACAATTGCACACGCGGGCTACATGGTCATGGCCGTTTCTGCCTTGATTGTCATGGTGAACAGTTCAAAGGCGGCCGCCATGCAGATTGACATCAATCATTCAGTGGAAGGGTTGCTTTACTATTTGTTCGTTTACATGTTCATGAACCTGGGTGCTTTTGCAGTGGTGGCAATTGCCAGAAACCATACGTTCAGCGAAGAAGTTGACAGTGTCAAAGGCCTCATCAGCCAATCTCCAACTTTGTGTATCGTGATGTTAATCTGCATGTTCAGCCTTGTCGGAATGCCTCCATTCGGCGGATTTGTCGGCAAGCTGATGATCTTTGCGTCGGCGTTCAAGGCAGGCGAAATTCACTGGTTCATGTACGTTGTGGTTTCCTTTGGTGCATTGAATACGGTATTCAGCCTTGTGTACTACATTCGAGTGCTGAAAACGATGTTCATGGATGCCCGACCTGCAGACGCTCGTCCGGTGCCGGTGAAGCTTGGGTCTCTGGAATCCATCTACGTCATTGCGTTGGCTGCGTTCGTGTTGCTGTTAGGCGTCTTGCCACAGTTCCTGAGTTCGACGGCCGGTGCTGCGGCTCAGTCTATCGCAAAGTTCTAAGCAGGACGGGTCTGAAGCCCGATTCGGATTCGTTTCAATGCAGGGCGGGACTTTAATCCCATCCTGCAAATTACTTGTTTTCATCGTTGCATACTCTTAATTCATACGCAGGTTTGGAAATGACGTGCCAGGATAACGAAATCCTTCTGAACGGTGTTTTGATTCAGATGGCTCGCAGTTTTCTGCAGTACGTTTCTGAAAGTTCACCGTGGGTGGCGAGCAACGCCATTACGGATGAATCTCAAGTTGTGGTTCTCTCTGCGCGTCAACGGCAGGATGTCACTGAGATTGCTGCGTTGTTGGACCAGCGCGAGCACTTTATTGATTTCGGGACGTTTCCGACCGAATACACAGACCAGCAATTTCTGTCATTGCAGTCCGAAATGTGCGGTTTGAAACGCAGTCAGGAATTGGTCTGTAACCGCATTAAAAATTCTATCGTTTCGCTCCGCACGGCCGGCGACGCTGAAGCCGCCGACCTGCTGACGACCATTGAAACTCATGAACGCGATATACTTCGCTGTTTGGGTGAGATCGAAAAAACGTTGGCAACGCATTCTGCCGCTGTCTAATTCCTGACTACCGACGCCCGGCGTTTCATGTCCCGAACGTTTTCTGCACTCATTGACAGATGACGCTGCGGCACCCATTGCCATTGGCCACGTATTGTGCAGCCTATTGGAACGGCATCTTGATGAGACGCAGAACGAAGTGCACCGGCGCAACCAGCAGCCTGTACCAGCCACAAGCGCGGACTTGAATTTCGAAGCAATGTGGGCAATAGTATCGCCTGAATCCGCAAAGGCAAACCAGCCACCATAGTCCCGTCAAAGGTACTTTTTTGAGTACATCGCGGCAGAAATGGCATCGGTAAGCAAAGGAAGCGAAAACGGAAGGCTTGGATTTTGGGTGCGTCATGGATGGAAGCTAGAAGGCGATAAAATACATGTTTATGTGGCTGATGCCTCAAAGATCGCCAAATTGCATTATGCCACAAGCTCGACCACTCGTGAAATATTCATAAACAGTTCTTAGCCATTTATCTCAGAAATCAGGGCAAATCCACAGTCACCCGCAAATGATATACATCAACGTCATTAGGTGATATCTTGTATTGTCAAAAAGGACGCCATGGTCAGGCATCGGCAAAGTCGGGGTTGCGGAGGCTCAAAGATCAGGTGAGATGTGTTTATATCTTTGAGGAAAAAAGGCGAGACGTCGTTGAATCAAGTCTTTATCAACTCATGTACTGACGGAGACAGACATCCGTTCTAAGTTCATCACTCCGACCCTAATTGGTTCAAACGGCGACAAATGGAACCTGATGACTCAGATTCGTGAAGAGGCCTACTTCACGAAGGGACGCGTCATTGTTCGCAGGAAAACGGTCACTCGAGGCGAAGCGAAGAAGGCTGACTGTCTGCTGTCCTACAAACCGGATTTACCCATCGCAGCGATCGAAGCCAGGGACAACAACCACTCTGTCGGTGTCGGTATGCAGCAGGCCCTTGAATATGCTGAGATTCTGGATGTGCCGTTCGCTTACAACTGCAATGGTGACGCTTTCCTCGAGTACGACCGCACGCTGAAAGATGGCCTGTCACTCGTGAGATTCCGCTCGACCAGTTTCCCACGCCCGAAGA
>JAYVNW010001211.1:0-1826 GCA_043758225.1 Candidatus Kuenenia sp.
CCACGTTTGAATTGTCCTCCCTCGACGATTTGAGCCACTTGTCCGAGCAGAATCGAACGATCTTCATGAACCTTGATCGGTACTTGACGCAGATCGCTCAGAACGCGGTGAACGTCCGGGCCAAGGCGTCCAAGGATTCGAATCGGCCGCTCTGTCTCACCCTGCACGGCGAAACCACCGCTGGTATTGATGTTGCTCTCTTTGAGAGCCTGTTCAACTTCTTGTAAAGTGATTCCGTATTCCAGCAACGCCGTCGGGTCAATCAGTACCTGGTATTGCTTTTTATCGCCACCCAGCAGAAATACTTCCGCGACACCCGTGACTTTCAGGATACGTGGTCGCACAATCCAGTCGGCGGTGGTCCGGAGAGCCATCTGGCGATTTGCCGTTGTCGGGAATTCGACGTCGTAGGATTTTCCAGAGATTGTGATGTTGGCTCGACGATCGATCTCTGTCGAAGTCAGATCGTCATGACTTTCCGAGACGTGCCATTCCAGCTTCTCCACCGCAACTGGCTCCCATGTCGACACGCGATGTCGGTCCACTGGACGCCAAACTTGAACCGGATCGGCTGTGGATTTACTATCGACAAGTTCTGCCATCAGATCGGTTCGTTCAATGGGGAACAAATCACCTCCACGCGGCCCTTGTTGTCGGTAGAGTCCTGCCACAACAATCTGCCCCATGATCGACGCTGGCGGAGTCATTTGCGGAAGGATGCCTTCGGGCAAAACGCTGCCCAGAGTTGTCAGGCGTTCCTGAACGGTTTGGCGGGCCGCGCGAATCTCGGTGTTCCAGTCGAATTCGATATAGATCACATTCAAACCGGCCGTTGACTGACTGCGCACGGCCTGAACGCCGCTGGCTCCCAGCAGGGCAATTTCAATCGGCTGCGTGACAAGCGTCTCGACTTCCTCGGTCGCCAGCCCGGGACATTCCGTGATGATGATGACTCGTGGCCGATCGAGGTCTGGAAACACATCGATTGGCATTTGAGTCGCAAGATACGACCCATAGGCCATCATGGCGATACTGATGATCAGCACCAGCATTCGATACCGAAGCGCAAAGCGAATTATGGAGTTGAGCACGTGTGTCTTCCTCAGTGAGCGGCGTGAACCGTGCCGTCGGCATGAACATGAACATCAGCACGAATTCCGCTCGCGGCCTGAGCTTTCATGACACGATTGAGCGACGCCGCGGCACTTTGTGCGAGATAAAGTCCCGGCTTTATGCTGCCATCGTTGGCGAGTACGATCTGCAGTCGTTCTTCGTGCAGAACATGTACTGGCAAGCGATTGAACAAGTCTCCATTCTGCTGGAAGACATATGCTTCAGGACCTTCACGAACCACGGCGGCCGCTGGCACAACAATGACGTCCCTGAGTTCCTCAACGGGCACATGCAGTCGGACTCGCTGCCCTGGCCGGAACCGCCAGACGACGAATGTCTTGTCATCCTGAACGTAAGATCGGGACTGATTTGTCAGTGGAGTGAAGAAGTCGAAAGTGCGACTGGAAGAGTCAATGGAATTCGAGAGATGCCTGATCCGAAATGTCTGATCGAGCGTCGGCCAGTGGGATGCATCATCTTCGGCAAACTCCATTTCAATCGGCCATCCCTGCTGAGCAGCCTGCTCCAGATACGTGGCTTCTCGTTTGAAGGCATGTCCTGCGATGTAGAGCGAACTATGATTTGCCAGAACCGAAAGCAACTGCCCAGCCTGCACCTGGGTTCCCAGATCAACCTTAAGATCCTGAACTTCATAGGCTATTGAGTCGGGTGCGTCTTTCGTAAGTGACAAAGTTTCGTCAGAAGTCTGTGGA
>JAYVNW010001212.1:0-3076 GCA_043758225.1 Candidatus Kuenenia sp.
TGCCTTTGAAAGAAGCCACATGAAACGTTCGGTCTTTCCACGCAACGTCCTTTTATTCATCTTCTTCGTGACATGTCTGATACCCAGCCTGCCGTCAGCGTCTGCTGACGATGCTCCAGGCAATGCTCTACCGGCCACGGATGACGGTCTTCCCGGTGCAGGTCCGATTCGACGTTACGACTGGTTTAAAGGACTGTGGACCGAACGTCATACATCCTGGGGGAAGCGAGTTCAGCAGGATCAGAACGCCGTCGTATTTCTTGGCGATTCCATCACGCAGGGCTGGGGCGACGACCTGCACGGCGAGTTTTCAGGCATGAAAGTCGCTAATCGCGGTATCAGCGGCGACACAACACGCGGCATGCTGATTCGATTGAAAGGCGACGTGCTGGATCTCAATCCGTCGGGTGTCGTGATGCTGATGGGAACAAATGATCTGGAAGAAAAAGCTGAACCACAAGTCATCGCAGACAACGTGAAACTGATCATTGCGGAGCTGAAGAAACACAATCCGAAGTTGCCAATTGTGCTGTGTCAGGTATTCCCCAGCTCGGCGACAAAGAGCCGCCCCACTGACAAGATTCAAGAAATTAACAAGCTTTGTGCAGATGTCGTTCGCGGGGATTCGCAAATCACGGTGCTGGATACATGGACGTTGTTCGCCGACGAAAAAGGTAATGCCAAAGCCGAAGAGATGCCAGACTTGCTTCATCCAAACGAAGTGGGCTACAAGAAATGGGCTGGTGCATTGCGACCGGTGCTCGCTACTCTTGGATTCATCGAAACAGGAGCAGACGAATTTCAGCCTGAGCCTGGGTTTGTCAGTCTCTTCAACGGCAAGGACCTCACCGGCTGGGGATACCGCGTGACGCCTGAAAAATCCCGTCCAGGGGCAATCAAATGGATGGCGAACGATCCGACGGTTTCATGGCCATTCGTTGATGAGCCCATCAGTTTCGAAGGCAAGTCGGTAACACCGGAAGGTCGCTATCTGGCAAAGAACGGTCGTTTGATCGTCACCACGCCACCCGAAGGTCGCAAGATTCAGCAGCTTTTTACGACTCAGGACTTCAGTGGCAACTTCACTCTGAAGCTGGAATTTCGAGCAACGCCAAACGCTGACAGCGGCGTGTTCATTCGTGATCCTCAATTACAGTGCCGCGATTTTCCTCTTGCTGGACCGTACAAGGAGTTGAAGAACTTCAAGTCCGGCGAATGGAATGAATTGACTGTCGTTGTGAAAGAAGGCATCGCTCATTGCACCTGCAACGGCGAAGTTATGGAAGAGGCGATGAAGGTTCCCGCAACCGGCCCGATCGGTTTGGAAGGTGATCGAGGTCAGATGGAGTATCGTCGGATTCAAATTAGCCAGTACTAACCGCCTGTCAGCAACCGCGTGTCGGCAATGTAGGATGGGACTCCAGTCCCGTCCTGATCAGTATGCTACAGGACGGGTCTGGAGACCCCATCCTACATCAACAGCCTACCCCATCAACTCCGAAATCGGCTTGCCGTGATCAACAATCGGCGTCGGGCGGCCGTTAAAATCCTTGATCATGGTGTTGACAGCATCGATTCCGAGGTGATGGTAAATCGTGGCGAGGAAGTCACCAGCCGAACAAATACGTTCGATGGAATCCTCGCCCCGTTTGTCCGTGGCTCCGATTACGCGGCCGGTTTCAATTCCGCCACCAGCCCAGATGTTTGAGAACGCTCGAGGCCAGTGATCGCGGCCTGGCTGCATCGTGCCCGCCGCAGCACTTGCATCGCCGGCACCGGTACTCGGCGAATGCTCAATCTTTGGCGTACGACCAAATTCGCCGGTGACAACGACCAGAACGCGTTTATCCAGTCCGCGTGCATAGATATCTTCGATCAATGCAGACACCGCCTGGTCGTAGGCTTGAGCGCGAAATCGCAACGCATCGAACACGTGATGATTGACCGCATGGTCGTCCCAGTTTTGAACCCGACCACACAATGGACCGTTCAAGCTGGTTGTTAAAACTTCCACACCTGCTTCGATCAATCGCCGCGCCATGAGCAGTTGCTGTCCCCAGGCATTGCGACCGTAGCGATCTCGCGTGCGATCATCTTCTTTGGTCAAATCAAATGCGTCGCGGGTCTGCGGATTAGTAAGCAGCGTCATGGCCTGCTCTTCGAACTGATCAAGTGCGCCAAGTTCTCCCTGCCGATCGAAGTCGCGTTCCAGGGTGTCCAGATTCTGCCGCAGAGATGTGCGTCGGTCGAGACGTTTGATTTCGCCTTGATCTGACAGGCCAATGTTCGGAACAGAAAACGTCGGAAGATTTGGATCACCATTCACAGTAAACGGAGAATACGCATCGCCCAGATACGCCGGGCCGTTGTATTCGAGTGGCGGCTTGATGCCAACATAACGAGGCAGCGGATTTGTTCGCACGCCTTCCTGAGATCGTAAATAATTTGTGACCGTCATCCAGTCCGGATATTTGGGTTTCGGTTTGTCGCGAGTATCCGGATCTCCCGACAGCATCTGCATCGAACCTGCCGGATGCCCCGCTGCTGTCTGCCGCATGGAACGCAAGACGGTGAATTTGTCCGCGATCGCTGCCTGCATCGGAAGCAGCTCTGTGAACTGTAAGCCGGGAACCCTGGTGTCGATGGTGGAAAACGGACCACGATACGCGCTGCCAGAATCAGGCTTAGGATCATATGTGTCAATATGCGAACATCCGCCCGGTTTCCAGACCATAATGACGGCCGATTTCTCGCTCTTTGGTTTGCCGTCGGCTTCGGCGGCTTGAACGCTCGATGCACGCAGTCGCAGCAGACCAGGCAAACTCAGGCTACCAAACCCAGCAAGTCCCATGCGGATAAATCCACGCCGGCCTGAAGAACCGAAGACATTCGGTCCAGGACATCGCACGACAGATGATGCATAGAATGGATCGCTCATGATAGCACCTGTTGAGAATAGATATTGACCGCGAGTGGAGATTTGGTGAGCCGACAGCGCTAGCTGCGGGCATTGCACCAGACAAAACTACAACACCAAAAGCTCACGCAACTACTTCACTCGAATTGTTATTGGCTC
>JAYVNW010001213.1:0-1771 GCA_043758225.1 Candidatus Kuenenia sp.
ATCTGTATCAGATCGTCCGATTCTTCGCCACACAAACACGCCGCTTTGCTCGGCCGACGATGCTGAAGCGTACAGCGAATCACAGTGGCCAGCGGCTCCGGTGCCACAACGGCAAAGACCTTGTACTTTCGAATTGCCTTGCACAGCACGCGTTCCAGCCGCTGGCAAGCGTCAGACAGCGTCTCACCTTCCGGCGGACAAATCTCGGACGCGTCTTCTTTTCCTGCCTTGAACAGACGAGGAAATCTCTTGCGAATGTCAGATTCCGGCAGTCCCTGCCATAGACCAAGATTCACATTCCGCAGCTCATCCAGTTCTTTCACTTTTGAGCCCGGCTGCGAAACTGCAATGGCGTGAGCCGTGACGCTTGCCGGATCATCGGGCGACGTGAGCACGGCCTCAACTTTTGCACCGCTGGCGTGGAGCCGCCGTACAATTTCGCGAATCTGTTCCTGACCGCGTTGATTCACAGGCATATCCAAGGTGCCAAGGACGCGATGTTGATCATCGTAATCCGTGCAGCCAGCTCGAACAAGCACAACCGTAGACATAAATTTTCGTTCCTCAGCAACCCAACTGCGTTCCGCGCGCAGTCCGTTGAAGTTCGGCAATCGCCAGGGTGTAACAAGGTTCATCAAACACGGAACTGCCCGCAATAAAAACGTCGCAGCCAGCCTCAGCACACTGAGCAATGGTCAATCGCCCGATGCCTCCATCGACGGAAATAATCAGATCATCACCCGCAAATGCTCGGGCATCACTGATTTTGGAAACAACATCAGGAATAAACTTCTGACCGCCAAACCCCGGATGCACGCTCATGACAAGAAGCAAGTCGCACTCTTTTAGGAATGGTTCTACCGCTTTGAACGGCGTTTCCGGATTCACAGCAAGCCCTGCCACTACACCCTTTCGGCGAATTTCACGCAGCAGCGAAACGGGTTCGGGGACTGCTTCCAGATGAAAGGTAATAGCTTCGCACCCAGCTTTGATATAGTCGTCGAGATACTTTGCAGGCTCCGAGATCATCAGATGAGCGTCAAACGGCGTTCCCGTGAGCGATCGAACTCGCTCAATCACCATCGCGCCGTAGGAGAGATTGGGCACGAAATGACCATCCATCACGTCCCAGTGCAACAGCGCTGCTTCCGCAGAATCGAGCAATTCGATTTCGCGATGAAGGTTGCCGAAGTCGCACTTGAGCATTGATGGAGCCGAAATCGGCCGCCGAGCTTTCAGGTGGCTCAGCATCTCATCACGAGTTAGCATTTAGAACTGCCGTTAACAGGAATCGAGCGTCTAACAGAAAGGTTTCAGACAGGAACCGCAAAGCACGATGCCTGCGGTAGACGCTCCCGAACGTTCGCATTGGAAGCCCTAATTGTCGGGTTATCGAGTTTTCATGTCCAGTGAAACGTCTTGATTCCATTCATCCCGAATAAGAATCTGATCATGTGAACACCAAAACCATGATGGAGGCGCAGGTTTTGCCAATTGGGTCGATTTGTCGCCACATGATAGTGAACAAACGAACGCTATTTTACCTAACTTCACGGTGCCAAGAATGCTGGAGGGAAGGTTCTCCCACGATCAGAATTCAATGTTCGAATTCTGATTTTGACTCAAAGGCGCAAAGGTGCCAAGGCGCAACGAGACGGATGTTCGTGTGACGCAATTTCGCGACAAGATTGCGGCTCTCCTGCGCCTTTGCGTCGCTGCGCCTTTGCGTTGAAGCCCGACTTTCGAATCGCCACAGGACTCAGGAAATTTT
>JAYVNW010001214.1:0-4027 GCA_043758225.1 Candidatus Kuenenia sp.
GGTGACAGAAAGCCACGTTGAAGAAATGCCAGCGAACCTCCCGGCAGAGGAAGAGCGAAAACTGTATTTGACAGCGGGCGGCAAGTATACAGAGGCGGATATCAAAGCGAACGGCGGCTTGACTGCCTCGCAGAAGTTTAAGGGCCTGACTTCTTCTCACGACATGTTCCCAAAAGAAGGCGATCGAATTTGTCCCGTGACAAAGACAAAAGCCAACCCAAAATTCACCTGGATTGTCGATGGGAAATCGTACCAGTTCTGTTGCCCCCCGTGCGTCGATGAGTTCGTGACTATGGCGAAAGAGCGGCCGGAAGAAATGAAAGCTCCCGATGATTACATCAAATGAAAATGAGTTTTGACCGCCTGGTCAACGGCACATGGACCTCCCGACCTGGCTATGTCAGGTCTCCATCAGTGCCGTTGACGCTGGCGCGCCGTCGTCTGGAACAGATTGTCCGTCCAATGAAATTGGCGGATATCCATGCGGGTTTGACAGAGTTCTGTAACGCCATGCGTAGTTTTTCAGTCAACCTCTTGAATCTGGAGAATAGGAATGAAAGTTTTCTGGAAGTTGTCTCTCTGCACGGCAGCTTTTGCGATGTCTGCGTCAGGCTGCCAGTCAGACACTTCGCCGTCACGACCTGAAAAATCTGCTCACGTCGAAAGTGATGGTCATGGTAATGCGGGCCATGAGCACAGTGATGATGGCGAATCAGATGTTGCGATCGCAATGTCAAAGCTGAGTTCCGAAGATCGTAAAGAAGCAGAAGCTCAAAAGTTCTGTGCGGTAATGAGCGACAATCTGCTGGGTTCTATGGGCACTCCCCTGAAGCTGGATGTGAAAGGACAACCTGTCTTCGTCTGTTGCGCCGGATGCAAATCCAAAGCCTTGAAGAATGCCGACGAGACACTGGCGGCGGTTGCAACGATGAAGGCCGAAAACAGCAACGGTAAGGAATAGGCGTTACTTTGTTCATTTTCGAAGATTGGAACATCGCTATGAAGTGTCTGATTACAAGTGTGATTGCCATTTACTTTTGTGCCACGACGTCTGCCCTGGATTGTTCGGCCAGCAATCCGGTAGTGATTGCCTCTGGACACGGAACACAAACACCAAAACAGCCGCAAGCGGCTGTTGGCGATGATGGCTCGGTTCACCTTGTCTACGGGATTGGCGACGCTGTGCAGTATTGCCAGTCGCTCGACGAAGGTTCCACTTTCGCGAAGTCACGGCAGGCATTTCGCGTTCCCAACATGTCGCTGGGAATGCGTCGCGGTCCTCGAATTGTGAAAACGAAGGCGGCGGTTGTCGTGACTGCCATTGGTGGTCCGATCGGCAAAGGCCGCGATGGCGACGTGCTTGCATGGCGCTCGGCTGACGATGGCCAGTCATGGCAAGGGCCCGTTCGAGTGAACGACATGGCTGATTCCGCGCGCGAAGGGCTTCATGCGATGGCGTCGAGTGCAGACGGTTCGATCTGGTGCGTTTGGCTCGACCTTCGAGACAAAAAGTCGGAAATCTACGCAACCATGTCGAAAGACGGGGGCGCAACATGGGAGCCCAACAAATGTGTCTATCGCTCACCGGATGGAAGTGTCTGTGAATGTTGTCATCCGTCGGTGATGGTCGATGGTGACAGCGTCCATGTCATGTTTCGAAATTCGCTCGGCGGCAACCGTGATATGTACGTCACATCTTCAACGGACTCTGGAAAATCGTTTTCAGAAGCCAGGAAACTTGGCTCAGGCACCTGGCAACTGGATGCGTGTCCGATGGATGGTGGCATGTTGGCCGCTGGTCCAAAAGGAGCTCTCGCAACAGTCTGGCGGCGCGATGAAAATGTGTATACGGCGTCAGGCAATGGATCACCGGAAATTCTACTTGGGCCTGGGCAACAGCCGTGGATTGCAGCAACTGCCAAAGGTTTGGTTGTCGTCTGGACAGTCGGCCGCGAGGGTGATCTTCTCGTACAGAACTCCGTCTCAGGGCAACCGCAGAAGCTGGACGGAGCTGCGCGCGATCCGATGATTGCAAGTTCGTCCAGCGGTGAAGGGCCAGCCATCGTCTGCTGGGAATCAAAAGTGAACGGTGAACCGGCCGTGTTGGCCTGTCGAATTGGAGTATCTGTTGATTCTTCAGGCGGCAACAAATGAA
This sequence comes from Candidatus Kuenenia sp., assembly GCA_043758225.1. Taxonomy (GTDB): domain Bacteria; phylum Planctomycetota; class Planctomycetia; order Planctomycetales; family Planctomycetaceae; genus SXXK01. The sequence continues at coordinate 2,156 of JAYVNW010001214.1, forward strand.
TCGCGGGCGATTCCGGCGGGGCGTGATTGGGGAGGGGAACATGAAATACTGGCTTTGGTTGGTCATCGTTTTTCTTTTCTCTGCGTATGCATTTGCACACGAAGGACACAAGCCGCTGCCAACGCGCGGGATGGAAGTGAACGCGGAAACGGGGAAGATGGTTCTCACGAAGTCCGCTCGTGCCACGCTGGATGTGCAGACTGCCGAAGTTGGTCCGCAGAAAGTGACTCAGTCGATTCTGGCCTATGGGACGCTGGTCTCGCCGTGGAATCGCCATGCGATGGTCAGTTCGCCGCTCTCTGGCCGGATTGTGGAACTCCTCGTGACGCCGGGCGAATCCGTCAAAGCCGGGCAGTTGTTGGCGGAATTGGACAGCCCTGAGTTGGAATCGCTGCAGTTGGAGATTCGCAACGCGCAAACGGCGCTAAATCTGTCCCTCAAGTTACAGACCTCCACCGAAGCCACTGGCAAAACGGGTGCGATTCCCGAGATCCGATTCATCGAAGCAAAAAACCAGGTCCAGAAAGATCGTGCCTCTTTGGAAATTGCTCGCGCAAAATGGCTGAGTCTGCAACTGCCACCTGAAGCGCTGGAAGCGATGCTGCGAAATCCAAACGAACCGCATCAACAGCGTCTGGCTCTGAAAAGTCCGATCGATGGAACGGTGACGCACACAGATCTCTCTGTTGGGAAGGTGATTAACTCCAAAGAGCATTTATTCGAGGTGCTGGACCTGTCAGCTGTGTGGCTGAAGATCGGCGTGCTGGAGAAGGACCTTGCCCGGGTCGCGATCGGGCAATCGCTTGATTTGACTCTGACGGCTTATCCCAATCAGAAAATCCCTGCACAGATTGATGTTTTTGGTCAGTTTCTGGATCCACAGACACATCTGGGAACCGTCTGGGCGTCGCTGTCGAATTCTTCTTCCGAAGACTTACTGCTGCCGGGCATGTCCGGGCAGGTGCAGCTGAAGGTTGGCGATACGAGCGAAAAGATTGTCGTGCCGATATCCGCTGTCATTCGTGATGGAGCTGAACGGTTTGTTCTAGTGGAAGAAGAGCAGACGCAGGTGGCATCAACGTACCAGAAGCAAACTGTCGTTTTTGGTCAGCGTATGGGAGATCTGATCGAAGTGCGTGGCGGAAAGTTGTTCCCCGGAGATCGCGTGGTCACCCGCGGCAGTCATGAGCTTGGCAGCTTCTTTACAAAAGGCGTGCTGAAGGTCAGCGATGAAACGGCCCGTGATATTGGGCTCATCCTGCAACCTGCATCGCAATTGACTCTGGCCGAGATAATCACAGTGGACGGGCTGGTCGATGTACCGCCAACACGGCGTACCGTGGCTTCAGCACAGCTCGGCGGAGCCATATCGCGAATTATTGTCGATCGTGGACAGAAGGTTCGGCCCGGCGATGTACTGGCTGAAATCGTCAGTCAGGATTTTCAGAACCTGCAGCTCGATTTGCTGCGAGCCCACCTTGATGCCGAATTGCAGCAGGAAATCATGAACAATCTTGGCGAGGCTGGTGATGCTGTCTCTCAACGTAGGCTTTGGGAAGCAGAGAGCCGACTCAACCTGGCGAACGGCCTGCGTGAAAATGTTCGGCAGCGATTGACGACGGCCGGAATCTCGGAAGAGCAACTGAGTCAGCTGGTGACCACACGCACGCTGTTGCCGACGCTGCCTGTTCGTTCGCCGATCGATGGAGTCGTGATGGATTTCGACAAAGTTCTTGGCCATGTTGTTCAGCCTGATGAATCCGTATTTGAGAGTCATGACCTGTCTCAGGTGTGGGTTCAGGGATTTGTTTCTGAACGAGATCTCGCGCGAGTCAAAGTTGGGCAAGCGGTCCGTGTTAGATTTGTCGCGGA
>JAYVNW010001215.1:0-6232 GCA_043758225.1 Candidatus Kuenenia sp.
AGGACCGCATTGCGCACACTGGTCAGCCATGTCGTTGGGACGGGCAAGCGTTGCAACTGGTCATCGATTTGCTGGAGAATGAAAAGGGACTCGCGCCGACCAACTGGAATGACCGCGCCACCATCGAAGTCCGCGCGGATCAGGGGCTGGGCTGGTTTCTGCACGGACGCAGTGGCGGCGAATGGTTGTTAGCGCTTTGCTTCCGCGTCAAAAAAGGTGAATTCAACACAGAAACTCTCGACGCCAGTCTCGGGCTGAAACCACTGGATGAAATGAACGACGTGGAAGCGTACGGGCGTGAGCCTCGCGTCAAAGCTCGTGATCTCAAAACAGCATGGCAGGAAGTGACGATCAAGGTCTGGCAGAAATCAGAAATCGACACGCCGGAGTTCCGACAGTTTCTGAAACAAGCGTTGAAATCGTATATGTCTTTGTCAAAAGCCGAGGCTGCGAATCCGGACGATTTGATGCCGTGGAAGGTTCTCGGCCGCAAATGGCACCTGATGAAGAAAGGTGTTCCCGCAACTGGCCGAGGAGTCTGGGATATCAAAATCGTCGAGCGTCTGTTGCCAATTCTGGAATCGCATTTTGAAAAGTGCGATGTCGATTACGGCATCCGCAGTAAGATCAACTGGTCTCGATCGAAGGGCGGAAAGCCTGTCGCCGAGCTGCACACAAAACGTTCTGAAGGTGTGGACCTGATTCTGTATTTACCAACAGGTAAGGTGACGATCGGAGCCATCGCAGCGATCGGCGAAAGCCAGGATATTCAACCCACTCGCGATGGCCAGGACGCCGTTCGGATTCGGTTTACGAAGCCGGAGCAACTGGGCAACACTGCTTTGAAAAATTTGATCATTGAATGCAACATTGCGTGAGGCTTTCGAACTCTGTCAGTGCAATGAACCAAGCATCGGTCGTCGGAATTGGGCGTCGGACATGGCATGATGTCAAAGTCGCCGTCTCGCTTCGTCGAGACGAACCCACATCATCCAGACAAATCAATCGTTGTCGTGAAGTATTTCAAGTGCATCGGACCAGTTTCCTTCCTGAACGCTGCGGTGTCACTCGGAGGGCTGACGCCCTCCCGCTCGCCTGTACGAGTGATCTCAATCGACCACCATACTTTATCTACTGTTCAAAACAGCAAGGCGTCGTCATCGTCGTCAGAGACTGGCTTGCGAGAAGATCGGCTGGAAGGTGCTGGTTTCTGGAGAGTTGCTGTGGAATCGAATTCTGCCGTCTTGACATCACCGTCAGGTGACATGTGCGTCACGATTTCGATGCGTTGGGCGGCGACGTCAAGTTTGCTGTGGCACGTGCGGAGCAATTTCATGCCGCGTTCAAACTGTGCAAGGGATTCGTCGAGAGTCTCCTGACCGGATTCCAGTCGCGACACAATGGACGCCAGTTCTGCCATGGATTCTTCAAGGCTTTGTTCCTGGACGTCGTTTGATTCAATATCGTCCGATGATGATTTTTTCTTAGCCATGATTCCTGAAGTCTTGAATGAAACGTGTCGCCAAAAGTTTCTATGTGCCCTGAATTTCGTTGATCCGAGTTCGAACTTTGAAGAATGAATCGAGAAGTTTCCCGGGCGGTTGAGCCTGATGAATGTTAAGGGCGATGCGATCGGATGTGAACCGCATCTGTCCCGCAATTCCCTTGATATTGACGGTACACCATGTTGTCTGACGGTCGTAATCCAGACTAATCCGGCCGTCGGCTTCGTCTTCGATCTGATCGATCAGTGCGGCAACATCAATCGCCGCCGGAGGTGTCAGCTCTACGGTATCAAACGTTGAACAAAACACAGAGTTGAGTTCTGGCGAATCCAGTTTGTCAATTTGTCGGAACTCCGACAACTGCCGCCGCCAGATGACGGCCGTTGCATCGTCGGAGTCGTGAATTATGGACACCTGATAGTCGAACCACGGAGTGGCAATTTGTCCAATGCCTGAAAGTGGGTCCGTCACGGAAATCTCAACCCGTTTGAATTTTAACGTTCGGCGAAATTCCTCAAAACGCTCGTCCAGCTCGCGACGCAGATCTTCTTCGGCAATTTTTCCAATGAACGATTGCGTATGATCCGACACATCGGACGGAACCTGATGGCCCTTGCGAAAACCCTTCAAATCACGCACGCGACCGACTTGCTGTCTGACCAAGGCGATCGAAGAAATGAGTTCAGTGTCTCTGGAATTGGTCATGCGACACCAAAATAGTCGCGAATGAACTGGCGTCGATCTTCACTTTGCACATATTGCACAAGTGCGTACAGTTTCTTCTGATCCCGCAGCAATTTGGAGGCGCGAGCTTCCTGATCGAACAGTGGATCCGGTAGCGGCCCGAGGACCTCAAGATTCGTCAGGTCGTTTTCGTCTTCGATGACCCCGTAACGCTGAAGCAGACCAAGGACCGTTTCCACTCGACGATCATGCCGCTGCCGGTCACATAATCTTTCGCGCAGCCAATCCAGTCCAAAGGCTCGGATCTGTTCTGTGCTGTGCGTGAGAAAATGATACGTTCGTTCGCAAAATTCGGCATCGGGATTCGTCCAGCGAATGAATTCCATACGCGTATTCAGGTCCCGTTGGTCGTAAAGGAGGACGCATTCGGATGGCAACCCGTCTCGCCCCGCGCGGCCGACTTCCTGATAATACGATTCCATCGAACCAGGAATATCGGCGTGGATGACGAAACGAATGTCGTCTTTATCGACGCCCATCCCGAATGCATTCGTCGCCAGTACCAGCCGACAACGACCATTCATAAAATCATCCTGAATCATGCGACGTTCGTGTCGTTCCAGGTCGCCGTGATAGCAAACGTGATCGATACCTTCAGCCTGAAGCCGTTCGCTGAATTCGATGAGCGTGCGAATCAGTGTGAAGTAGACAATGCCGCTGCCAGTTGTACCGGGCTGCAGCCAGCGTTCAAAAACAGTCATCATGGATTCCTGTTTTTCGTCAGCGTCCCAGATTTCAGCGACTCGCAGATCAAGATTCGGGCGATCGATGCCTTCGTGGAACATTTTCATTTCAACAGGCTGCAGACCCAGTTGTGCAACAATGTCCAGTTGTACGTCCGGAGTTGCCGTTGCGGTGAGTGCCATCGTCACGGGATTGTCGATCTTCGCCCGAAACTCTGCGACACGCGTGTAATCCGGGCGGAAGTCGTGCCCCCATTCGCTGATGCAGTGCGCTTCGTCAACGGCAAGAAGTTTGATGTCTCGCTGAGCGATCACGTCGAGAAACTCGGCCTTACGAAAACGTTCCGGAGTGACATACAGCAGGCAATAATCGCCACGAGCCACGGCTTTGTAACGAGTTTCACGGTCGCGTTTGTTGAGCGATGAATTGATGAACGTTGCTGGAATTCCGACCGCCTGCAATGAATCGACTTGATCTTTCATCAAGGCGATGAGCGGCGACAACACCAGCGTCAGCGGTTTGCGTTCTGCGCCCCGCGAGTTCGCGTTGGAGTACATCAACGCCGGTATCTGATAGCAGACGGATTTACCGCTACCAGTTGGCATAATCACAAGAGCATGTTCGCCACTCATGATGTGCGCGATGATCTCCGCCTGGGGGAAGCGGAATTCATCATAACCAAAGTGCTGTTTGAGATGTTTGAGAGCGGCGGTCATAGGTTACGGCAAAGCTTGGGATGTGCTGGCACCGATGGAAAACAGATGATGTTCGCCGCGAATGAAAATATGACCGCTGGAAATTGCAGGTGAAGCGTAGCTGTATTCACCGAGTGTATTCTTTTCGAGGACATCCAGTTTCGCTGCTGGTTTGACGACCGCGACGATTCCGTCATCGGCCGGGAAATAGGCCAGTCCGTTGGCTGTGACGAGTGATCCGCTGTAGTGATTTCCCAGACGATCCTTCCAGAGTCGATTTCCTGTGGCGGTGTCGAAGCAGTTGACTGTTCCCTGGTCGTCTGCCACGAATAATTTGTCTTCAACCAGCACAGGCGACGGTACGTAGCAGCGCGCGACTTCGCTGTGCCAGACCACGTGAGATTTTGAGACGTCGCCAGAGCCATCCGGTCGAACACACATCACATGGTAGGTTGGAAATCCGGCGGTCATATAGAACGCAGTTCCATCGTAAACCATCGACGATACAAATTGCTCGGTCGGCCCTTCGATCAGCCAGTTCGTCTTGCCCGTGTTTGGGTCGAGACTTTCGATGCGCTTGCTGCCAGTCATCACCATTTGATCTTTGCCATTGATGTTCCGAATCAGTGGCGTGCAATAACTGCGAGTCTTATGTTCGCGAGGAACTTTCCACATAGTCTCACTGGTTTTTCGGCTCAATGCGGCGACATAAGAATCGCCATCATGATCACCGTTGATGATTAGCAGATCGTTATAAATGACGGGTGAGCTGCAGAAACCATGCACACTGGCGAATCCACCGGGTTCAGCGGACCATATCTTTTTTCCCTGCATGTCGTAGGCAACCACAAGCAATGTGGCAGCTGTGGCGCTGGCTTCTTTCTGTGCCGCTCTCGCTTCATCATCGCGATTGCCAGCGACGAGGAATGTCACGTAGACGGTTTTTCCGTCCGTCGCCGGTGTGCCCGAGGCGTAACTATTCAGAGAATGTTTCTTTTCCAGCGGAGACACCGCAACAGATGATTGCCAAAGTAACTTACCATCGTTGCGGTTTAGGCAGAGCAGTGCTCGTTCCCGACTTTCTTCGATGCACGTGGTGACGAAAACGCGGTCTTCCCAAACGATCGGTGAAGAATGACCTTTGCCGGGAATGGCGACCTTCCATGCGATGCCTTCGCCAGTCTCCCCGTTCCACTTTACGGGGATCTGCGTTTCAGCGGAAGTTCCATCACCGCGCGGGCCACGCCAGCAAGGCCAGTTTTCGGCCAGCAAATCAGCGCTGAAAAACAAGGATACAATCAGGCATAGAACGCGAGACATGATTGAACCTTCAACACAGTAAGATTTGCAATCGGGGCGCGATGAGTTCGGATCGATCGAAAAATGAGATAGGACAGGTTTCAAGCCTGTCTTCTTAAACTGACAGGCTGAAAGCCTGTCCTACGGTTTGACGGCCGCGGGCGGATCAACTGGCGAACTTGCAACAACCGTCAGCATCTTGTCCGGTGCCAGAGAGAAAATCGTCCGGATGTGCGGATCCGCAATCAGCAGATTTTCGCCATTGCGGCACAGGCCGACAGGGCGGTCCAGAGGTTCCCCAGCCACAAACTTTTCTGGTTTTCCATCGGCCGCAATTTTCCAGACGGCATGCTCGTAGTTATCAGTCACGAAGAATGTGCCGTCGTCGCTTCGTACAATATTGTGCGGCAGATTGAACGGATGATCTTTGATCCAGGGTTCGATTTTTCCATCCGGAGTGACTTTCTGAATCTGTCCCTGTTTGCTGGATGTTGAGAGCACCCAGAGGTTACCGTCAGGATCCAGCGTGAGACCACGCGGAGAATTGATCACCGCGAATTCCGTTGGTTCCTTCGCGCCTTCGGCTGGCATTTTCCAGATGCGATGCAATTCCAGATCTGCCGTGTAAATCGTACCATCCGGCGCGACAGCCATGGCCATTGGAATTCCGATCCATCCGCTCGTCAATGGTTGCGGTTGGCCAGCATCATCAAAACGGTAGACATCACGTGTGGACGAATCTCCGGCGAGCAGTTTGCCCTGATGATCGAGTGCCAGGCAACGAATCGCGTTGAGCGGTGTTCGGAATTTCTTTGAGCCTTGAAAGAAAACTGATTTCTTTCCATTCTCAACTTTCCAGATCCCCGGCAGATTTCTATCCGCCACATAGATCAAACCGTCGGCTGTTGCGGTCACCGCCAGTGGATAAATAAACTCGGTGGCGGCCGGAGTGGCAGCCGTCGGCGGTTCAGTCGCAGGAGTGGCAGCATTCTGGGCGTTCAACAATCCTCCAGAGAGGAACAACAGGAGTGCAACAGTTTTCGGAAGGTGACATGAATTCATCACAGGGCTTCTCGCTTCGATAACTTGAGACAACGGATTTCACGGTGTGAGTCGGCAGTATATCGAAAACCGTGGCAGAATCACTCGACTGAATGTGAATCCGTCGCGAAGTTCTCCTGAGCACAACACATCGCCTCGGTGCGAAGAAGCCCAATAGTCTCAAAACGCCGGTTGACAGGACAAGTCAGGTGATCGGCCGAGTCTATTTTGCGATTGCGATGTGGTGAGTAATCCGACCTGAGC
>JAYVNW010001216.1:0-3081 GCA_043758225.1 Candidatus Kuenenia sp.
GCTTCGGGAATCGTTCCCCATGATTGCATTTCCAGCCATGGTCCAAAGACAGCATCGTCGTTGCTGAGACCCGCGAGCCAGGTTCGCCAGCGATTAAAAACCAGCGGCCGAATATCGTCCGTGCGATACGAAAGAAACTGCGTCGACAGGTCCTGTTCACCGACACCTTTAGCAATTTCCGCGAGGTAAAGTCCGACCTGCATTCGCAGGCGATTCCGTAGAACTTCATTTTGTTCACGAGCAAACTGCTGATACTTCAGTTTCAACTCGCTGAGTTCTCGCTCGTATTGCTGGTGAGCGTTCTCATCAGCCACCGCTCCAATCGCTGGCAGCTGCGAAGGAGCTTTGCTGGGAGCGATCGACGCATAAAGAGAGTAGTAGTCTGCCGTCGGGATCGGGTCGAACTTGTGGTCATGACATCTTGCACAAGTCACGGTCAGTCCCATGAGCCCGCGAGTGATCACATCGATTTGATCATCGATCGTGTCGTTGGAATTTCGGAACTGCATCCCGACCGTCAGAAAACCAAGCGCTGCCAATGACGGATCGTTTTCCGGAAGTTCAAGCTGGTCAGCCGCGATCTGTTCCAAAAGAAAACGATCGACCGGCAAGTCGTTGTTGAATGCGTTGATGACATAGTCACGATACGTGTAAGAAAACGGGAACGTCGTAAAACCAATCGCCGCACCACCATGTGTGTCCGCGTAGCGAGCGATGTCCAGCCAGTGGCGTCCCCAGCGCTCGCCGTAACGAGGCGACGCCAGCAGACGATCAAGAAGCCGCTCTTCACTGCCTTCTGTGGTGTCGTTTTCAAAAGCTTCCACTTCGGCCCAGGTCGGAGGCAGTCCTGTCAGATCGAATGTCGCGCGCCGAATAAATTGGGTTCGACTCACTGGCTTTGAGTAACCGAGTCCGGCTTTTTGGAGTTTGTCCATCACAAAACGATCCACAGGCAACGTATCGGCCGCTGAATCAGGCAGCGCCTTGAGCAGCAGTTCTGATGCTTCGATTGGTTGGAATGCCCAGTGGTTGGAATACTTTGCACCTTCCTGAATCCATTGTCGCAGAATTTCCTTCTGCGCCTCGGTCAGCACCCTACCAGTTGCAGGCGGAGGCATGACGGTTTCAGGATCCGTAGATTGAATACGATGCAGCAACTCACTGTCGGCCACCGATCCAGCGACGATCGCGGACTTTTTTGCTTCCGCTTCCACATCAAGCCTCAAATCCGCGCTGCGTTTTTCAGCATCCGGGCCGTGACACTGAAGGCAATGTTCGGCAAGGATAGGACGCACGTCGCGATTAAAATCCATCTGAGCTTTCAGCGACGTACAGATCAGGACCGATATCAACAGGCACAAGCCCGCAAGTGCATGGCGGATCGCGGTGAAAATAGACATGAGGATTTCTCGGATGCGGTGGGATGGATGCCGAGCGACGGTAGGATATTGGCAGGCGGTTTGCGCTGCGTGCCCCCAATTGTACGGTCTTGCACCACGTTTCGAAAGCAAAACCCGGAATTGGTTCCAGGCACGGTGCTGTCGCCGATTTCAGTAGGTCCTCCTTGCCGAGGAGGATTTTTAAATTTGCCGCAACGCCAACCACAAGAGCGGACGTCCGCCCCACGGCGAGTCGTTGCGCTTTCATCAACGTTGAACTCGTTGCAGCAAGCTACAAAGTTCTTTCCGGCAGAAAGGACCTGCAGAAGCAACAGCTTCCGGATAGACCGCTGGACTTCAACTGCCTGATGCTTGCGTACGGCTTACTCACATAAGGGACGCGGATCATAAATGGTGGTATGCCAACAGGCTGAAAAGACATGCGGCTGCCCGCTGCTGAGGAAACCACCCCGGAACATTTTTTGGGGGACTGCGTGTAATCAGGCCCCGCCGAACTCGTCATCGTAATCCGCCATCGCGGCAAGGATGACTTTTTCAGCGTGGGCGCGGTCGTAGATGTGATCGATCGAAACCTGTTGTGACGTTTCGCCCGGCATGGTTTTATAAGTTGTAAAGTAGTGCCGCAGTCGCTGAACGAGGGCTTGTGGCAACTCATCCAGGTCTTCCACGTGCGACCAGATCATATCCTGAGCAAGCACGCCGATGATTTTGTCATCCGCTTCTCCGCCATCGAGCATGGGCAATCCACCAATGACGCGAACGGTAACAATCACTTCTGATTTTGTAATCGGGCGTTCGCTCAACACACAAATGTCGAGCGGGTCGCCATCGCCTTTACGTGCCTTGGGCATCAGTTCTGCGACTCGTGCTCCGCAGAACGTTCGCGGTACGAATCCGTACAAAGCAGGTGGCTGTGAGGAAGTGCGCTGCGGTCGGTCAACTCGCAGATATCCGGTGACTTTATCGACTTCGTATTTTACGAGATCGAAGGGTGAAATTTCAATGAAGGCATTGACAAGGTGCGGCGGATTCGGGCCGACTTCAAGGCCATGCCACGGATGAGGTCGCCATCGGAAAAATGGTTTTGGAAAAGCCATAGGAATCTGTTCCGTCCAATATCATCCATTCGAAATAATTACCGACTCGCCAATCGATGCTGAAATCAGCAAATTCTCAGCAGGCGTGACTTTAGAGCATCCGGCATCTGTTGGAAGCCCCATTGAGCACATGTTCGTAGATTTTGCGCCAGCAGGGAATCGGAGCTGTGGTTTTCTGGCAAACGTCGATTTCAAACCTGCCGAATCTGCAGGAATACCGGACACTCGCTGATTTGACGGTTCTACGTCGATACTGAGATTTTGATCTGGCCAGCGAGAAAATCGAGCAGAAACGTTGCCTGTTGTTTCGAAATGGCACGCGGATCGAAATGCAGATTGATGCTGAGTCGTTTCGCGTAGGTGCTGATGCAGAACGCAGCGGTCGTCAAAGGTCGCAGGGGCGCGACGAAATCGACGTTGTCAAGAGTCGTGTCGCCCACGAGCAACTTTCCGTCTCGCTGCGGAAGGGAGCTTTGTTTGAACACCACACCAATGTTTGAAAATACGCACGACGAAACACACTTGTTCTGACTGATCACTCGTTCTCTCAAGCGAGGCAGTCGGCTTAACAAAGCATGCGCGGC
>JAYVNW010001217.1:0-2482 GCA_043758225.1 Candidatus Kuenenia sp.
TACTTAATCGTCTGTGAAAGTGGCGATTGATGGCCCAGATCACCGGTGCCAGTCCAAGCACGATGAGGAACAACGACCAATCGTACCAGATCATCGCGGCTGCAGCGATTCCCATTTGAATGAACTGGACCAGCGTGACGTAGAAGACTTCCTGCACTCCGACGCGAATATCTTCAACGTCCGAAGTCATGCGACTGATGACTCGCCCAATGCGATTCGTATGAAACCAACGCATGGGCATTCGCTGCATGTGACGGAACAGTTGGTTCCGCAGATCGGTGACGACAGATTCACCAAGTTCCAGAGCCAGTCGCTGTCGGTAGTGCATGACGAACTGAGTCGAAATCGCAAGCAACGCAAATCCTATTCCCCATTGAATGACGCCAGTCGAATCCTTGTTTGCGATTGGCCCTCGAATCACGGCAGCTAGTAACCATGTCAAGGCTGGCAGTTGGATCGCGCGGATGACAACAACCACAAGCAGCCAGAAACGTTTCCGACCATACGGCCGAGTGGCTTCCATCAGACGCGCGATGAGCCGGAAATCCAGCGGCTTTTGCCGAGGTTCATCTTCACGCTCGATGTGGCGCGTGATGGATTGTTGAAGTGTGGCGACGCGAGACATTGGGAGACAGTTTTCGGTTTTCAGAACACAAAACACAAAGCGAAAAGCACTAATTTGTCAGCTAACACGCCTGGCCATTGAAACGCACGGAGGGAAGACGCCCTGCCGATCGCCGTCGGAAAATCCTTGAAGTTCGGCGAGTTCACGATAGTACTCGCATGATTGCAGGAGTTGTTCGTGAGTGCCGACGGCTTTAATACTTCCTTCCTGAAGGACAACGATGCGATCGGTTTGTCTGAGAGTGCTCAGGCGATTGGAAACGACGATGGTGGTTCGATCTCGCATTGCCGCGACGATAGCTTCTCGGATTTCGTGCTCAGTTTCAGGATCAACCGATGCTGTGGCGTCATCAAGCAAAAGTACCGATGGATTTGTCACGATCGCTCGAGCGAGAGCCAGGCGTTGACGTTGCCCGCCAGACAGATTTGAGCCATGCTCGCCAACTATTGAATCGTATTTGTCGGCCAGTTCCCGAATAAACTCGTCGGCGGCTGCAATTCTTGCAGCGGCCGTCACTTCTTCGAGTGTTGCGTCGGGAACACCAAACGCAATATTCGCCGCAACGGTGTTGCTGAAGAGAAAACTATCCTGAAACACGATTCCAAGTGAACGACGAACATCGTCAAGATTCAGCCGGCGAAGATCGACTCCATCAAGGCAAATGTTGCCGGAGGTGACGTCGTAGAACCGTTTTAGCAGACTCAGCAATGTTGTCTTGCCGGATCCTGTGGGGCCAGTGATTCCGACGCATTCGCCAGATTCGATCCGCAGTGAGATATCGTGTAGAATCATGCGGTCCGGATTGTATCCGAACGAGACCCGGTTAAATTCGATCGTACTTGAAACATGCTTCATTCGCTGTGCATCGGGGGATGTTGCGATTTGGATTGGTTCATCCAGCACCTCAAAGACACGCTCAGCACTCGCAAGACTCGTTTGAATGCTGTTTGCGATATTTGTGATCTGCGAAACCTGATTTGCGAATTCGTGGAGCAGATTGGCGAAGACAAACAGGCCAGCCCCCAGCGCCAGTTCGCCGCGAATTACCAGCGTTCCTCCGTAACCAATCAACACCAGCATATTGATCTGCGTTAATAGTCCAATGATTGGCTGAAACGTAGAAATTCGGAAGAAGATTGACTCCTTGAGATCTCGAATATTGAGATTCGCCTGCTCAAATCGTTCGGCTTGTTCAGTCTCGCGAGCAAATCCCTTAACGACTTGAATGCCCTGCAGATTTTCCACCAGCGTACGAATCATAACGTCGCTGAGTTCACTCGCGTGACGATAGGCAGGTTGCACAAGCTTCGAAAAAACGACGGCACCGACCCACAGCAACGGGGTGCTGGCAAGACAGGCAATCGTCAGCCAGACATGCATATTCAACATGTAGATCAGATAGACGGTGAGTGTTAAAAACACTGTCAAAACTTTGATGATGACGCCATCGATAAAGTTACGCACATTGCTGGCATCACCGGCAGCTCGGTTGATGATGGAACTGCTTTCCCCTGCGTCGTAAAAGTTAAAGCTGAGTTGCTGCAATTTCGAATACACATCTGTGCGAATCCGAATAAGGACTTCCTGTGACAGCGCAGCAGATGCAATTGCTGCGAAGTACTTCAGTGCAGCTGTCAGCATCGCAACAATCAGAATCATTGCGGACAATCCGGCAATGACTTGGAGTGAACTCCACGACGCAGGTGGATGCAGACCGAACGGCCAATTCACCGGGGCTGATTTTTTAAGAACCTGGGAAGACAGGTAGTCGATTCCCAGTCCCGTCATTCCCAATGTAGATAGACCTAACGCCACAAGAGTGATCTGCATGAGCACAACTGCGGTGCATGGGCCACG
>JAYVNW010001218.1:0-1912 GCA_043758225.1 Candidatus Kuenenia sp.
TCGGCCAACATTGCCAGATCTCGATATGCATCTTCGAGTCGTCCGGATTCCAGCATCAACCTGGCCTGAGTGAGTGAACCCATTGGATTTTTCCGAATGAGTTCCTGTTCGTCATTCAGTATTTTCAGTGCCGCAAGCCCGTAACCAGATCCATCAAGTTCAACAGCCAGTGATATCACTTGGTTTGCATGGTCTTCTTCCTTTTCAGGCACCTCCTGCTTTTCGACGAACTCATCCACGCGTTTCTTATTGTCTCGGACCGTGTCACGAAGTTCGCGCCGTATACTTTGTTGTTCATCCAGAAACGCCTGGGCCTGAGGATTTGTCGTATCCCGCAGCTTATTTTCGAGCAACGGAAGCAAATGATCAATCGCATCTGAAGCCAGATCGATGCGATTATTCTGACGATACAGCGCAAGCAGTCCGTTCCATGCCGTATCATCATTCGGGTCAGCAATCGCAGCTTGTCGATACGCCATGACCGCCTGCATGTAACGCATTTGTTTTATGCGATTTTCCAGCGTCGGTCCTGAAACCATCTGTTCCAGTTCCCCTAATCGTGAATACGCCAGTCCCAAAAAATCATAGGCGCGAGGTTGATTCGGAAATTTATCCAGAACAAGGTTCAATCTGCGGATCGCCATGTGTGTGTTTGCAAATGACTGTTGGAGCGATCGAATTCCCGCTGATCGAACGCTTTCTGCGACAGCTTGCGACGGGGCCGTTTCCATCTGTCCAAAAAGGTATGTGGCTAACGCTGAGTTCTGCGTCGCGAGGGTCGAGTGGTGCATGGCCATCCGGAGATTTTCGTCTGTAAAATCACGCACTCGATAGACATGCTTTTCATAGAAATTCTTTTCACGCGCAAATTCACGCAAGGTGGATGAATGGGCTTCTACATCCAAAAAAGCCTGCTTAACCCAGTCCGGCTCGCGTTTAAATCTTTCCGTATCCGGCATATTTGCCGCAACGCGTTCCAGAATTGCTGACGAAGCTTTGATACTTATCGGCACCCATTGGCCCGTTTGAGACAGATTGTACATTGAGGCGTAGTCTGGCGATCCCGGCGGTGCCAGACGTGTCATCGCATGCGTCACCTGAAAATCGCTCAGTGCTGTTTCGCACACAGTTCGCTTCGCAAGCAACACTTCTTCGAACTTCTTGAGCTCTGCTTTGTCTTGCGACTTATCTTCCGGTGGTTGCGGTGGCTGAAACAATGTCATCAGTAGAATCCGGTGCTTCGCGAATATCGACTTCGCATCTTCTGGTCTTTCATCTGCTTCCCCTGGACGCCCAAACGGCAGCATACGACTATCGACAAAACTTTTTCGGCCGTTCCAGATCAACAAGTCTCCCTGCTCAAGGCGTGAGTGAAGTATCCTGGCTTCCGGATCAAGATCCTTTAATTGCGCTGCAAATGAATCCATCGTAATTCTGGTATCCTGGTCATAACCCCAGCCCAGCGGAGCCGCTCCAGGCAGACGCGACGCCACAACACAGAATCCGAGTCCAGCGAGCGCAAACACAGTCACTGCACGTCCGCCGCGAGAAAACAGCAGCTCTTTCGAATCCAGGGTATATTGCTGACTAAACGCCCGGCGATACCAATCCTGAGCCGAAATCCCAGCCACAACCGCCGCGACGATCGCCGCTTCGGGAAGTTCATGAGCCTTACTCATTGCAAGCACAGTCATGCCGCACAGCGCAAACAGGAAACCCAAATCTCGCCGAGTTCTCGCCAGCAGCAGAACGACGAAACTCATCAGCAACAGTGCCAATGCGGCCACCTGTGAATGATCAAACAATCGAGCGGCACTTGGATTCAACACCGAGTAATAATCAACTCGTCCATCAAAATTCAGCTCTGCCGATGGAATATCAACGCGACGCTGCGCCTGCATCGCCGGGTACT